>CATPAP010000129.1 GCA_955651875.1 Candidatus Dormiibacterota bacterium | reverse complement strand
CAGCGCGGTCTGCCCCGACTCCGCGAGCACGCCGGCATCCGCGCCCTCTGTCAGGTCGCTGGGCTGGCCGCCGAGCTGCGCGCGTCCGACCTCGGCTTCGGTATCGGTCCACGCATCAACGCCGCCGGCCGCATGGAGGACGCGCGCCTGGCGCTCGACCTGTGCCTGTGCGATGACGAGGACGAGGCAGTCGCGCTGGCGGCGCGGCTCGACGCCCAGAACCGCGAGCGCCAGGCGGCCGTCGCCATCTCCCTCGCGCAGGCCGAGGAGATGGTCGCGGAGCTGCCCGACGACGCGCCCGCCATCGTGCTCGGCAGCGCCGACTGGCCGATGGGCATCGTCGGCCTTGTCGCCGGCCGTCTCACCGAGCGCTATGCGCGGCCGAGCTTCATCGTCTGCCTCGACCCGAGCGAGGCCAAGGGGTCGGGCCGATCGACCGCTTCAGTCCACATCGTCGAGGCGCTCGACGGCGCCGCCTCGACGCTGCTGCGCTACGGCGGTCACAAGGCCGCCGCCGGCTTCAGCCTCGAGGCGGCGCGCTTCGACGACTTCGCGCAGGCGATCAGCGCCGCGGTTGCTGCGCAGCTCGGCGACGCGGCACGCGAGCGCGTCATCGCCATCGACGGCGAGATCACCACGGCCGACTGCATCCCGGGAACGTGCGACCTGCTCGACCTCCTCGAGCCCTGCGGTCAGGGCAACGCCGCTCCGGTGCTGGCGCTGCGCGACTGCGTGGTGCTCTCGACGACCACCTTCGGCGCCGAATCCCAGCACGTGCGCCTCGCGCTCGCCGACGGCGCCGGCATCGTGGAGGCGATCGCGTTCTTCAAACCGCAGCTGTCCACCCACCTCCCGCGCGGCCGCCGCGTCGATGTCTGCGTCGCGCTCGAGCGCGACGAGTGGCAGGGCCAGGTGCGCGTCCGCGCCCGTTTGCGCGACATCAGACCGGCGCGTGCCACGCCGGTCGTCGAGGTCTCAGGCACGCCGGTGACCCGCACTGCGCCGTCGACGCTGACGGCGGGAGCGCAGTCGACCGGAGCCTAGGGACTCGGGCAGCGCGTCCCGCGCCAGCCTTCTACACTGCCGCGCGATGTCCGGGCTAGCTTCGGTGGCCACCGCGGTCGAGAATCGCGCCACCCGCGCCCGTGCAGCGGTGGCCACGTCCCCGGCTTTGCGCGCCGCGCTGCCCCCCTTTGTGGCGGCCAAGATAGTCGCGTTCCTCGTGCCTGTGCTGGTGGTGTGGAGCACCACCGACATCCCCGGTCACCCCGGATACCAGGACATCGTGGGAACCTTCAGCTTCTGGGACGGCGCTCATTACATCTCCATCGCGGAGCACGGCTACCCAGGCGGGCCGCTCGACCTCATCCCCAATCACTCCGGCTTCGTGTGGGGCTTCTTCCCCGGGCTGCCCATTCTGCTCCGGGCGGGCATGTTCATCTTCCGCGACGCCACCACGACGGGGATCCTCATCAGCATCGCCGGCGAGTTCTTGGCGCTGTTCTTCCTCGCCCGGCTGGTGCTGCTGGAGCGCCACGGCGACGAGGGCACGGCGCGCTTCGCCTGCTGGATGCTCGCCTTCTTCCCCAGCGCGGTGTTCCTGAGCCTCGTCTACACCGAGAGTGTCTTCATGGCGGCCGCGATCGCGTCCCTCTACTACATGCGTCGCGGCAGCAACACCCGGGCGTGCGTCGCCGCCGCCGTCGCCGGGGCCGTGCGCATCACCGGGCTGGTGCTGGTGCCGGTCCTGCTGGTGGAGTACCTGTCGCGGCGGCGCGGCCGCCCGCGGCGCGGCGTCATCGCCATCGCCGCCACGGTGACGCCGGTGCTCGTCTTCTGCTGGTACGCCTGGCACCTGACCGGCAACGCCTTCGCCTACATGGCCTCGCAGCAGTCGGCGTCGTTCGGTAACCGGCTGTTCGCCGCGCCCTGGGCGGGCTTGTGGCGCACCTTGGAGATCGCTCACGGGAACGAGCCCTCGAGCTACAACTACATATTCATCTCGGACGCGCTCTGGGGGATGGCGGGGCTGCTGGCGCTGTGGTACTTCGCGGTGAACTGGCGTCGCTTCGCGCCGTCGCTCACGCTCTTCTCCGGCGGCGTGTGGCTGCTGGCCACCAGTCTCACCTACTGGACGAGCCTGATGCGCTACGAGATCGCCTTCATCCCCATCTACCTGGCGGCGGCAGATCTTTGGCGCCGCCGACCGCAGACCGCCACGGTCGTGCTCGCGGTGTCCGCCGCCTGGATGGTGTTCGCGACGTACACGTTCGTGACCGGGCGCTTCGTCGCCTGAGGGTGCCGTCTGGCCTAGGTGTACCAGTCGGCGCGCGTGAGCGGGACATTCGACCTGCCTTGCAGGTCAGGTCGAACGGCGAGAGTCTGGTGGACGTTGAGCATGCCGAGGCGGAATGAGACCGCCGCGCCGGTCATGTACAGACGCCACACCAGCGCACGCGCCTCCCCCGCGATCCGCACCGCCTCATCCCAGTGAGCATCGAGACGGCGGCTCCAGTGCCGCAGGGTCATCTCGTAATGCTCGCGCAGAGATTCCACATCGCGCACCTCGAGGCCGGAGCGCTCGTATTCGCGAATCATCAGGCCGATGTCCTCGATCTCACCGTCGGGAAAGGCAAAGGCGTCGTTGAATGATGCCCGATTCCAGACGATGCCCGGACGCATGGTGATGCCGTGAATGAGCGCACGCCCACCGGGCCGCAGGGACCGGTGCACCGCTGCCGAGTAGACGTCCAGCTTCTTCCGTCCGACGTGCTCGACCATGCCAATTGACGCCACGGCGTCGTACGCGCCGTTGTCGTCCCGATAGTCCGCCAGACGAACCTCAACGCGGTCCTCGAGGCCGCGCTCGCGGATCCGCCGCCGCGCCTCGTCGACCTGCGCTCCGCTGAGGGTGATGCCGACGGCACGCACGTCGTGATGCTCCGCGGCGTGGATGAGCAGGCTTCCCCAGCCGCAGCCGATGTCTAGCAGGGCCTCGCCGGGGCGCAGCCGCAGCTTGCGGCACACGTGCTCGAGCTTGCTCCGCTGCGCGGTTTCGAGATCGACGTCAGGGGCCTCGAAGTAGGCAGACGAATACGTGAGGGAGCGATCGAGAAACAGCGCGTAGAACTCCGGGGGGAGGTCGTAGTGATGCCGGACCGCCTCGGCGTCCCGCCGCCGGCTGTGCCGGATGCCACGCAGGCGGACCTCGGCGCCGGCAACCGGCGCTGCACGCGGGCGGCCACCGAGCGCCAGCAGCGCAGCCAGGATGGGCGGCCAGGCGCGGAAGAGTTGCGAGATGGGCGCCGCCGCCAGGGGCTCGAGGAATAGCGCGAGCGGCTCGACGCTGATGAGTCCCTCGACGTAGGCCCGGCCGAAGGCCTTTTCGGGGACCCCACCGAGAAGCCGATCGATGGCGGCGTGGGAGGCAAGGGTGACCGTGAACCGCGGGGAATCCGAGCCGGCAGACCGCCCGTCCCAGAGCACCAGCGACCAGGCGTCGTGGCCCAGGCCGCGTGACATGGCACGGTGCAGGTTGACAGCTGCAGCGTCCGCGGCACGTCGCGGCCGGAGTGTGCGTCGCGGTCGCGTGCGCTCCCGCTCAGCCGCCGCAGCCGTCTCTGTCGCCGCACTCACCGTCATCCCCCCAATCCTATCGGGACACGGGTCGGGTCAGCCCGCGCACCACTGCGGCTGCGGATCCGCGGGCGGGCCTGTCGCCACCGACCTTGGCCCGAGCGCTTGCTCATGCGATCGCCAGTTCTGAGGCGGCGGTATAATGCACCGCCGCAGCGGCGATAACACCGCGGTGAAGGACGTTCATCGAGGGTCGCCGGGTGTGCCTGCCGCGGTAGAACACCGTGGATACAGCACACCTCGCAGACCGCGGTAGCAATCAACTGCTCGACGCGCTCCCTGCCGCCGCACGCAACCGCTGGTTCGCACGACTCATCCCCTCCTTCCTCGAGATCAAGACGGTGCTCTTCGAACCCGGACAGGTCATCGAGTCCGTGTACTTCCCGCTCAACGCAGTGATTGCGCTGGTCACGCCGCTCGGGAACGGAGCCCTCGTCGAGGTGGCCACCGTGGGCAACGAGGGGGTCGTCGGGGTGCCGCTCGTGGCGGGCGGCTCCCTCGCAGTGCGGGCGCTGACGCAGGTCGCCGGTTGGGTGCTGCCGATGGAGTCCAGCGCGTTCCTCGAATCCGTCAGGGAGGAGGCGGCTGTGCGAGACATTGTCAACGACTACCTGCAGGCTCTCTTTGGCCAGATCTCCCAATCCGCCGCCTGCAATCGGCTTCACTCCAACGAGGAACGTCTCAGCCGCTGGCTGTTGATGAGTCGCGACCGTGTTGGTGTCGACGAGTTCGCCGTCACCCACGAGTTTCTCGGCCAGCTGCTCGGCAGCCGCCGTGCCACCGTCACCCTTTCCGCGAGCATCCTGCAGGCCGCGGGGCTGATCAAGTACCACCGCGGCCGCGTCACCATCGTCGACCCTGCCGGCCTGGAGGCCGCGTCGTGCGAGTGCTATGGCGTCATCAAGGCCCAGCTCGACAGCGTCCTCAACAGGGCTGACCTGCGCGGTCGCGGCGTCACGCGCTCGACGCGGCATCGGGTGCGGTCGGAATCAAATGCAACCCCGCCCACTTGAGAGGAACGTGGCCATTGCGCGATCCGCAACGGGCTACGCGAGCGTCCTTTACACCGGTGTACGCAGGTGCTAGCGTCGGCTCTCAACGACCGTCTGGCGGCAACGCTGGGGCGCATTCCCGCCCACGTCCTCGCCGCGTCCTGATGGCCGCGTCGCGCATGGAGATCCAGGAGTGACGGAGAGGACGTCGATTCCGCGCGTGGTGGTCGCCGGCATCGGCTCGGGTGCCGGCAAGACGACCGTCGCGCTCGGCATCGTCGGTGCACTCCGCCGCCGCGGCCGCACCGTGCAGACCTTCAAGGTGGGGCCCGACTTCGTCGACTGCGCCTACCTCGCCCACGCCAGCAGGCGTCCCTGCCGCAATCTCGACTCCTGGATGCTCGGCCGCGACGGCGCGGTGAGCTCGTTCGTGCATGGCGTCCGTGACGCCGACTGCGCCGTGGTCGAGGGCACCATGGGCATCTTCGACGGCCACGGTGGCGCCGCCGGCGGCCCCACCCAAGACCCGGACAGGTTCCCGGGCAGCACCGCCGAGCTGGCCCGCCTGATCGGCTCGCCGGTGGTGCTCGTCGTGGACATCGGCAGCAGCGCGGAGACTGCGGCCGCCGTCGCGCTCGGGGTCAGGCAGCTCGATCCCGACCTCGACCTCATCGGCGTGATCCTCAACAACGTCCCCACCGACTACCGTCGCCGCGTCGTCGAGGACGCCGTCTGGAACTGGGCGACGCTTCCCGTCCTCGGCGCCCTGCCGCGGCTGCCGCAGGTGCAGATCCCCGAGGTGCGCACCGGCCTGCTCCCGCTCACCCAGAACCCGCACGTCGACCCGGCGCTGGACGCGCTCACCACCGCTGTGGAGCGCCATTGCGACCTCGCGCTCATCGAGCGGCTCATGGCTCGCGCCCAGGCGTTGCAGATCAGGACCGGGCAGCACACGCAACCACCCGCCGATCCTCCCGTGCGCGTGGGTGTCGCCTTCGACGACGCCTTCTGCTTCTACTACGCGGAGAACCTCGAGCTTCTCGAGTCCGCCGGCGCACAGGTGGTGACGTTCTCACCGCTCGAGGATCGCGTCCTACCCCGCGACATCGACGCCATCTACATGGGTGGCGGCGTCTCCGAGATGTTCGTGCCACAATTGGCCGCAAATCACTCGTTCATCGACTCACTGCGGCGCACGCATGCGCACGGCATCCCCCTCTACGCCGAGTGCGGTGGCCTGCTCTACTGCGCGCGCAGCGTGCAGACCAGCGACGGCGGCAGGCATGGCATGGCTTCGCTGCTGCCCGTCGACGTGGTGCTCGAGGCGGGCGTGCTCCACACCGGCTACCGCGACCTCCGCCTCGCCATGGACGGCATCCTCGGCGACGCGGGCGCGAGCCTGCGGGGCCACGAGTTCCACTTCGGCAGGCTGCTGTCCGGGGTGCAGGCGGGGACGCACGCGTACTCGATGCACGACGTCGAGGGCGAGCCGCTCGGCTGCGAGGGGTGGAGCACACCGACATTGCTTGCCTCCTTCGTGCACCTCCACTTCGGCCAGGACCCACGCCTCGCCGGCCGTCTCGTCGGCGCCGCCCGCGCCGGCGCCAGGCGGCGCCACCTCGAGGCCACCGGCGCCTGACGGCGGCCGGCTCGGGGGCCGGGTGTAAGGTGAGCGCCATGCCAGACGCCCGGCCCGCCACCGTCGGCGAGCTCCGCCGCACCGAGTACCGAGTCGTGCCGGTGCGCGCCGAGCTGCGCCGCAACCTGATCCGCCGCCTCGCGGGCGGCGACAGCCTCTTCGACGGGATCCTCGGATACGAAGACTCCGTCATCCCGCAGCTCGAGAACGCCATCCTCGCCGGGCAGGACCTCATCCTCCTCGGCGAGCGCGGCCAGGCGAAGTCGCGGCTGCTGCGCGGCCTCTGCTCGCTCCTCGACGACGCCATCCCCGCGATCGCCGGCTGTGAGATCAACGACGATCCCTACAACCCGCTCTGCAAGCGCTGCCGCGAGCTCGTCGCAGAGAGTGGTGACGACAACGAGGTGAGCTGGCTCAGCCCGGACATGCGCTACGCCGAGAAGCTGGCCACACCGGACACCTCGATCGCCGACCTGATCGGCGAGGTCGACCCCATCCGCGTTGCCCAGGGCCGCTACCTCAGCGACGAGCTGACCATCCACTACGGGCTCATCCCGCGCACCCATCGCGGCATCTTCGCGATCAACGAGCTGCCCGACCTCGCCGAGCGCATCCAGGTCGGCCTGCTCAACATCATCGAGGAGCGCGACGTCCAGATCCGCGGTTACCGGCTGCGCCTGCCGCTCTAATTTTTTGTTTTTGATACGGCGAACACCGAGTACTACACCAACCGCGGCCGCATCATCACCCCGCTGAAGGACCGCTTCGGTGCGCAGATCCGCACCCACTACCCGCGCAGCGTCGAGCACGAGATCGCCATCGCCGACCAGGAGGCGACGACGTTCGACGACATGCCGGTGCCCGTGCACGTTCCCCACTACATGAAGGAGATCGTCGCCGAGTTCACTCAGCTGGCCCGGCGCCACCCCCAGGTCAACCAGCGCAGCGGCGTGTCGGTGCGCATGAGCATCGCCAATGTCGAGAATCTCGCCAGCAACGCGCTGCGCCGCGCGCTGCGCACCGGCGAGAAGGAGGCCGTGGCGCGCATCAGCGACCTGCCCGCGCTCAGCGCATCGAGCGCGGGCAAGCTCGAGCTCGAGACCCTCGACGACGGTGATGACAGCGCCGTGCTCGACAAGATCCTGCGCAACGCCTGCAACAACGTCTTCCGCCGCCACTTCGGCACCGCGGAGTTCGCCGACCTGCTGCAGCGCTTCGAGCATGGCGGCTTCACCGTCGAGGTGGGCGATGGCCTGGCCGCGACCGCGTATGCCGCTGCGCTTGCCGAGCTGCCCGGCATCGACGCCGCCACCGAGAAGCTCGGCGAATCCACGAGCGCGGCGTCTCGGACCGCCGTGCTCGAGTTCGTGCTCGAGGGTCTGCATCGTGGCAAGCGGCTCAACAAGACGGAGATGGACGGCACCGCCGTGTATGGCGGGTGAGCACCCATCGCTTCAGCGCCTGGGACGGGACCCAGGACCCGCTCGGCCCCGACGTCGAGGAGATCTTCAACCGTCTCAGCGAGGACGTCTTCCACGGCTGGGACTTCGAGACCGCGCTGCGCCGCATGCTCAGCCAGGGATGGCGCGACCGCTCCGGTCGCCGCCTCATGGGTCTCGAGGAGATGACCGAGCGGCTGGCGCGCCAGCGTCGCAAGCAGCTCGAGAAGTACAGCCT
>CATPAP010000128.1 GCA_955651875.1 Candidatus Dormiibacterota bacterium | reverse complement strand
GTCTGGTCGAGCGCGGCCAGGAACAGGCCGAGCATGATCGCGACCATGATGAATGTCTTCTGGCGCGCGGAGATCGAACGAGCGTCGGGCATGGGTCCACCTTCTAACTGTTAGTGTCTCAGCTTAGTTAGGTTATCCTAACCTTTAGCCTAACGTCAAGCAGCGCAAGCCTCAGCCGCCGCCTGTCCGAATCCCGCGAGCGAAGCCGGTCGTCCACCCCTCATGCTGGCCGCATGCTCCGCCGGGGCCGGACCACGCCCAGATGACCCGCCGTGGCTGGCTGCTGTTCGCGGTGATGGGGGTGATCTGGGGTGTGCCCTACCTGCTTATCAAGGTCGCGGTGGCGGACCTCAGCCCGGCATCGCTGGTCTTCCTGCGCACCGCCACCGCAGCGCTCCTGCTCCTCCCCCTGGCCGCCGCCCGGGGCGCGATCACGCCGCTGCGGGTGCGCTGGCGGTGGGTGCTCCTCTACACGATCGTGGAGGTGGCGGTGCCATGGATGCTTCTCGCGGACGCCGAACGGCACATCACCAGCTCGCTCGCCGGCCTCCTGGTGGCTGCGGTGCCGTTCATCGGCGCGCTGCTCGCGCTACTCACCGGCGGCGACGACAGGCTCGACGCCCGCCGCCTGGCCGGCCTGCTCATCGGCTTCTTCGGCGTCGCCACGCTGGTCGGATTCGACGTCTCGGGAGGCAGCCTCGTCGCCGTCGCAGAGATCGCCGTGGTGACGGTCGGCTACGCGCTCGGTCCGATGATCATCGCGCGTCGCCTCGGCGGTGTCCCCGCCGTGGGCGCGGTGACAGCATCGCTCGTCCTTACCGCGATCGCGTACGCGCCCGTCGGTGTGCTCCAGCTGCCCCGGCATGCGCCGTCGGTCGCGGTGGTCCTCGCGATCGCGGGCCTCGGGGTCGTGTGCACAGCCGTCGGCTTCGTGCTCTTCTTCGCCCTCATCGCCGAGGTGGGCCCGGTGCGGGCGACGGTGATCACGTACGTCAACCCCGCGGTGGCGCTCGCGCTCGGGGTGATCATCCTCGGAGAGCCGTTCACCGTCGGCGCCGCCGCGGGATTCGTGCTCATCCTGCTGGGCATGTTCCTGGCCACCGGACGCAGCGCCGCCAGGTCGCGCGCGCGTCGGGCCGCGCAGCCCGAGCAGGAGGCAGTCAGCGCGGGCGCGCCGTAACCGCGGCGCAGCGCGACGCGGATGCGTCGGGCGCGGCGCTGTCGCCGGTCCGCGGGTAGGCTACGACGTGCCGTGCCGCAGACATTCGAGCTGAGCCCGCGCGGGCCATTCGACCTCGCGTCCCAGCAGCGCTTTTTCGGCGGCTGGCCCCCTTTTGGGCCGGACCCGGCGGCTCTGGCCATGGCGTTTGCGGTCGAAGGCTGGACGGGGTCGGCTGTGGTGGTGTTCCGGCAGCCGGCGCCGCACCTCATCACCGCCGAGGTGCACGGCACCCCGGATGACCTGGCGGAGCGTGCGTGGAAACAGGCGCTCGCCGTCCTCTCCCTCGACATCGACGGCACCGCATTCCCCGCGGTGGGCGAGCGCGACAACGTCATCGGTCGCATCGGCGAGCGGCACGACTGGATGCGCCCGACCCTGTTCCACTCGCCGTACGAAGCCGCGTGCAACTTCATCATCGGGCAGCGCATCTCGATCGCGCAGGCGCGCGCGCTGCGCCTGCGCATGGCCGCCGACAGCGGAGACCACGTCGACGTCGACGGCGCCACGCTGGCTGCGTTCCCGCGCCCGCAGCAGCTCCTCGAGCTCAGCGAGGTGCGCAGCCTTCCCCACGAGAAGCTGGTGCGGCTGCACGGCATCGCCACTGCTGCGCTCGACGGCGTGCTCGATCGCGCCCGGTTGCGGGCGCTACCGGCGCTGACGGCGCTGGCAGAGCTGTCAGCCCTGCGCGGCGTCGGCGCGTTCAGCTCGCAGGGCATCCTCTTCCGCGGCGCCGGGGTTGTCGACGAGATCACCGACGACCCGGTGACCAAGCAGGCGGTGCAACGGCTGTACGGACTTGACCACCTCCCCGACCAGGCCGCGGTGCTCGATCATGCGCAGGCATGGCGGCCCTTTCGCATGTGGGCGCTGGTGCTCATGCACGTCTATATCCGTGGTGAGGGCGGCGGCACAGCCCCCCAGCGCAGCCGCGGCCCGCGGAGCGCGCAGAGCGCGTGACAGCGGCGACGGACAGCGGCGCCAACGCGGCGCGGCGGCGCGGCCACCGCACGCACCTCGCAGTCCTCGGCGGCTTCGTCCTGCTCTCGGTCGTGCTGTTCCTGCCCGCCGACCTGCACGCCACCGGCGTGCTCATCGGCGCCACCACCGCAGACAACACCCAGCACGCCTGGTTCCTGCGCTGGCTTCCCTACGCGATCGCCAACCACCGCAACCCTCTGTTCACCACCAGCCTGATCGCGCCGACCGGCGTCAACCTGATGTGGAACACGTGGATCCCGCTGCCTGCGCTGCTGCTCTCGCCGCTCACCGTTGCGGTCGGCCCCATCGCCGCGTTCGACGTCGCCGTCACCCTCGGTGTCGCCCTGAGCGGCTGGTGCATGTACCTGGCGGCATCGCGGTTCGTGCAGCGCACCGCGGCGGCGGTGCTTGCCGGTGCGGCGTACGGGTTCTCGCCCTTCATGTTCGACCAGTCGTACACCGGGCACTCCAACATGGTCATCGCGGTGGTGCCGCCTCTGCTGGTCCTCGCACTCGACACCATCCTGGTCCGGCAGAACCTGAGCCCGCGTCGCGCCGGGCTCCTGCTTGGCGCGCTGCTGAGCGCACAGCTCTACATCACCGAGGAGCTGCTCGCCTCCGAGGCGGTGATCGCGCTGACAGCCGCGGTGTGTCTCGCCGTCATCGGGCGCTATCAGCTGGCGCTGCGCTGGCGATACGCGGTGCGCGCATTCGGCTGGGCGCTCGCCCTGTTCATCCCACTCACCGCCTACCCGATCTGGTTCCAGTTCTTTGGCCCGCAGGTCCCCGGGCAGGTGCTCAGCGAGAAGAACTTCTTCGTCACCGACCTGCTCAACATCGTGCTGCCCTCCACCGCGCAGGGGCTCGAGCCGTCGTTCGCCGCCGCCGTCGCCTCCCACTACGCCGGCAACTCGGGCGAGTGGGGCGGGTACATCGGCATCCCCATGCTCGCCGTCGTCGCATTTACGCTGTGGCGACAGTGGCGCCGTCCGCTGGTGCGCGTGGTCGGCGTCACCGCTGCCGTGGCGCTGCTGCTGAGCCTCGGCTCGACGCTGCACGTGGGCGGGACGGACACGCACGTCCCGCTCCCTGGCGCGATCCTCGAGCACCTGCCGATCCTCGACAACCTGCTCGCGGCGCGATTCGCACTCTACGTGGCGCTCGGCACCGCGCTGCTGTTCGGCATCTTCATCGACACGCTGCCGGGCGACCGCCGCGGGGTGCGGGTCGCACTACTCGCCACCGTCCTGGTCGCGGCGACGTTCGTGCCGCCGCTGCCCTTCCCGACGCGCGCCGCGATCACACCGGCGTACTTCACCGCGTCGCCGTCGCCGATCCGTGCCGGGGCCGCGATGCTGGTGGTGCCGTTCTCGCGCGACTTCTACGCGACGCAGGCGATGCTCTGGCAGGCGCAGTCGGGCATCGCGTTCTCCATGCCCGAGGGCTACATCATCAACCGCCAGCCGTCCGGCGCAGCCGGCCAGGGACCACCGCCGAGCGTCACCTCCGCGACGCTGTCGCACATCGCCGGCGGCACCGCCGACACACACCTGACACCCGCGCTCCGCCGCGAGATCCTCGCCGAGCTGCACGACTGGGACGTCAGCGCGGTCGTGCTCGGACCGATGGATGCGCACGGCGATGTCATGCGCGCATTCCTCGCTGACCTGCTCGGCTCGCCGCCCGTGGACCGCGACGGCGTTGCGGTGTGGGCTTCCGTGCCCGCGCCATAGCGCGACTGACCGGGGACCGGCCACCGCGGCCGGCCCCCGGGTGTGTCACGC
>CATPAP010000127.1 GCA_955651875.1 Candidatus Dormiibacterota bacterium | reverse complement strand
GAATTCGGCAGCAGGTTTTGGTCACATTTCGCGACGCGGTCCTCTCCGCTCCCCAGCTGGGTGACGCGCGCCTGCGGCGGGACACCCTGGACGCGATATCGGCCTTCCAGCCATTCCGTGCCGATGACCCGACGCTGCAGAACAGCTTGGCGGAGCTCGTTGGCGTTCCGTATGACCGCCTCCTCCCAGAAATCAACATCCTAGAAGAGGCTGGGGTCCTGCTCCGGCGCGGGAGTTCGCTGAGGATTGTTCCGGACATCCTTGGCGATGTCCTTCTGACTGAGGCCTCCTTCGACCGCAGGTCAGGGGCGAGCACCGGCTACCTCTCGCGCGCTTGGGCCACAGCTGCGGGAGATGCGGTTCGCCACCTATTCATAAACGCAGTTCGGGTTGATTGGCAGATCCGCCATGACACTAGGTTCGGCTCAAGCCTTACTGAAGCGCTGTGGGATGCGATCGACGCAGCTGCCCATGCGGCAGGTATCCGAGGGCGAACTAATATCCTGACCCTCGTTCAGAAGGCGGCGTACTTCAACCCCAGCCGCAGTCTGCAGCTCGTCCAGTGGATGATTGATCATCCCACCGACCATCTGGAAGATGCGGAACATCTGCTCCTGAGGCTGTACTCGCCGTCATATCAGGATGTCGTGCACGAGCTCTCGCCTATCTTGCGGGAAGTTTCCTACCATCCGGAGCACCTGAGAACTGCGGCAGATACGTTATGGGCGCTGGCAAAAGGCGACAGACGCACGACCAACCAATTTCCGAACCATCCGCTGCGCGTCCTTCAGGAATTGGCGGCGCTGGATCCAACCAAGCCCTTGAGCTACAACGACGCAATGGTGGACGCGGTCGGTGCGTGGTTACGAGCCGAGGTCGGCCCACTCGAGCCCTCACCTTTTGATGTCCTCGAGCCTGCGCTCGCTACGGAGGGAACAACGCATTCGAGCGACGGGTTTAGGTTGATCCTTCGGCCGTACCTTGTCGCGCCGGACGTCGTCCGGCCCCTTCGAGAGAGGGCCCTCGGACTCGCTCTGACTGAGGTACGGGCTTCTCAGATCAGTCGCGCCGTTCGCGCCCTAGACTTCATCTGTGCTGGTCTCCACTACCCCATCGGTCTTCTTGGGCAGCGAGCCTCGGGGTCTCAAGCTGACGCGTGGACACCCCAGTTCGTCGACACCCTCAATCGCTTACGGGAAGCCGTCGAAAGCACGAACCTCGACCCGTTGATCCACGCTGTGCTGCGTCGCGGGTTGCACTGGCATCTCGGATTCTCTGCGACTGAGACACGGGAAGCCGCGCAGCGGGTGTTGGACGCTGTGCCGGAATCACTCGAATCACGCCTCGCCCTAGCACTCTTCGATGGATGGGGGCGTTTGCGAACTGCTTCAACAGACGACCTCGCGGGCCACGAGGCCGAGACGCAAGAGGATTTCGGCGCTTTGGCCCAGGAGTGGCTGGAGGTTCATTGCGATGCAGATGCAGCGGATCTTCTATCAGCACGACTGGACGCGCAAATGTCTGCGCGGAGGGAGGATCGCGGGAGTGCTGGTCCGTTCACATGGCGCCTCATCTTGTGTCGGCCCTCCTTGGGATCCGAGATTGTCCAGCGGATCGTCAGTGACGCCGGATCCCCACTCCTGCAAGTACTCCCCGTGGTCGTAGCAGCCATGGCCGAGGGTGACCCCACCGCAGCGACCCACGCCATCATGGCGCTGGGCCAGGTTCCTGATCGCCAGGTGCGTAGATCTCTGGCTTTGGCACTAGGATGGAACCGCGGCCAGCGCAGTTCGCTGATACCGGGGGAGCTCGACGCGCTCGCTGAGTTCGCGACTGATAAGGATGCGGTCATTCGGCGCCACGCGGTCACGGCGGTTCAGATGCTTGGAAGCCGCCAACGGAGTGAAGCACTCATGCTGCTCAGCCAAGTGCGTTTCGCCGATTCGGCGGAAGTCGCTGAGGAGGTGTTCGAGACCTTAGTTGGCCACGGCCCTTTGCGGTGGGATGACCTGCCCGGAGTAAATGCTGATTCCATCCTCGAACAGTTGCGGGAGTGCCCGACGATCGAGGGATATTGGACCACGCAGTTTCTCTCCGACCTGTCTTCACGCGACCCAAGGCGGGTTGTAGACCTGCTCCTCGGACGCATTGAAGTATGGGACAGCCTCGAGTCGACAGCCGACTACCGCGCGCTGCCATATCACTGGCACCATTCCTTGCAGGTTCGCCAACACGCAGAATTTCTTGATGTATTGCGGCGGATAAGAGACTCGCTGCTCGCACAGCCGCTGACATGGAAACGCCAACTCGCCGGCGGCGAGCTATTCGCCGCAGTGGCTCAGTCGTTCGATGTGACCGTCGTGACTCTGCTGAAGGAGAAGGTATCACCGGATCCAACCGAACTCGCGGCATTGTCTGCGATCCTTGCGCAGGCTCCTCGAAGCTTTGTGTTTGATCACGTCGACTTCGTGCGAGCTGTCTTGGATGCGGCAATGGTGGTTGACGAAGAACTGCTGCGCAGGGTAGGTGGCGCGCTGCACGGCTCGGCCGCGAGTGGGATCCGTACCGGTACGCCTGGCCAGCCTTTTGAAATAGACGTAGAGCAACGCGACACAGCCCGGTCCGTGGCGGATACGTTGCCGCGTGGGTCCGCGGCGGAGCGCTTCTTCCGGTCGCTCGAGCGCTCAGCGGATGAGACCATTCAGTGGCACGCAGATTACGATGAGAAGTTCCTAGATGGCCGAGACTGGTGAACGCGTTCGGAATGTCGCCGGGCGGGCGGCTGGCACGTGGTTGACTTTTCTTTGGCGACGATGCCCACGGTGTCACGACTGAGGTTGCCGCGGTCGCAAGACAAGGCCAGTGACTGCGCGTGATCCGTGCGATACAGCTCCGGGCCAAGTACCACCGCAAGTACGAGGAGGCCGCCGCATGGCGAAAGCTCAGTTCGTCTTGAAGGACGGGCGTTTGCTCACACGCGAGCTCGAGGAGCAGCTCGCCGCTGAGGCCGAGGCGGGGTATGACCTGTCCGAGGCTCGGCGAGTCGATCTCGACCGGGGCGACCGCCCAGAGGGCTGCCAGCCGGTGGGTCCCCGCGCGTAGCCGTCCGCGTCCCAAGGCGCGCCTACGAGCTGGCAAAGCAGCGGGCCAAGGCTGAGAACCGGACCATGGGCTGTCCTGCGAGAACTTCTCTCTGTATGCCGCTGGCGACCGGTCCGCATGACCACCGCTTTGGGCAGGTCAGTCGCTTCGAACGGCTGTCCGTATGCGGATCGAGGACACTTCGGATGGATCGGCACGATTGCCGGCGAACGACGACTCCGCTACCGAGGCCGAGAACGCAACCCAGCCCGTTCAAGATCACGGCGCCGGCAACTCTCGCGCTCCTCTTCGAGCCGCGCCGGCGGAAAGACCAAGGACGGCTCAGGACCTCGCACCCTGGCGGCGCGGTAGGTGCTCACCTCGAAGCACCTTCCGGCGTCGGTCCGCTGTTCAGACGCCCGTACACCTTGCGCACGTAGTAGTCGCCGATCGTCGCCTTGAAGTCCGGATCGTCGAGGATCTGCTTGAAGATGGCGTCGTTGGCGTCCATACGCTTGACGATCGTGCCAAGGAAGATCTTGTCGAACACCAGCCGGAAGTTGTCCAGCGTGTTGCTCTGCGCTTGGGCGGTGAGCTCGGGGTCAGCAGTCCACTCCTTCTCGAACTGGTCGAAGAGGAGCTGGTCACGCTCGGTGAGGTAGAGGCCGAACCGCTCGTTCAGCTCCAGCACGATCTCCGACAGCGGCACAAGTTGCAGTTCCTGCTGTTTGCCGGCGGCGTCGCCGAACATGCTGCGCACCTCCCCGGAGTCCGACTGCAGCGCCAGTGAGCCCTCGAACGTGACTTCATTGCGCAGGTGGGTGAGCTCGACCTCGGTGCCGAGGTCGAGACGCTCGGATGTGGTGGCGTCGCGCAGGTAGTTGGCGAGCGCGCGGCAGTAGACGTAGTCGCGCTCCAGTTTGGCGCTCCCCACCGTGACAACCTGGGACAGGAACGAGTAGATGCGCACGAACTTGGTGAGCGCGTCGCGGAAGGTGAGGCGATCCTCCTCGGACAGCCCCATGAATCGCTCGCGGGCGGGCGCGAGCAGGGCGTACACCTCGCCATGCGACTTCGGGGTCACCCCGATCTTCAGCAGTGCCGGGAGCACCGCCTTGATCTCATCGGCGCGCAGGACATCGAACTCGTCCAAGCGCTCACGTGTGTCGGTGAGCAGGTTGGGGTCGGTGGGGGGAGCCACGGTGCGGCCGTAGTAGGGCTCGAATGCCTTGACGATGTCGTCGGTCTCGTTGCGGAAGTCGAGGACGAAGGTGTCGTCCTTGAGGGGGTGAATGCGGTTGAGCCGTGACAGCGTCTGCACCGCTGCCAGGCCGAGCAGCACCTTGTCGACGTACATGGTGTGGAGCAGGGGCAGGTCGAAGCCGGTCTGGTACTTCTCGGCGACGATCATCACCTGGTAGTCGCCGGGGTCGTAGGGCTCCTCGCCCTTGAAGCGATGCCCAGTCTGGCTCTCGGGGAACCCGTTCATGTTCGCCTCGGTGAATGGGTCCTCTCCCTTGGTCGTCACCTTCCCCGAGAACGCCACCAGAGCGCGGATGCCAACGTACTCCTTCTGGTGGATGTAGTTGTCGATGGCCTGCTTGTAGCGAACAGCATGCAGGCGTGATGAGGTCACCACCATGGCCTTGGCCTGGCCGCCGATCTTGTGCGACGTGTGCTGGCGGAAGTGCTCGACGATGATCTCGGCCTTCTGCGCCAGTTGATGGGGATGCAGGCTGACGAACCGGCCGATCGCGCGCCGCGCCTTGACCTCGTCGTACTTGGGGTCCTCGGTGACCGCCTTGCCGACCTTCCAGAAGGTCTTGTACGTGGTGTAGTTCTGCAGCACGTCGAGGATGAACCCCTCCTCGATGGCCTGGCGCATGGAGTAGAGGTGGAACGGCACGAAGCGTCCCTCCTCCGGGCTCCACGTGCCGAAGTTCTCCAGCGTGCGAGCCTTGGGGGTGGCCGTGAATGCAAAGAACGAGATGTTGGACTGCTGTCGACGCGCGGCCACTGCTTTTGCGAGTGCCTCGTCCACCGCGTCGACGGCGGTGGCCACGAAGCCGGCATCCTCTGCCTCGGCCACGGTCAGTTCCTGCTCGTCGGTGGCACCCAGGGCGAGCTTGAGCTCCTTGGCGGTCTCGCCACCCTGGGACGAATGCGCCTCGTCGACGATCATCGCGTAGCGGCGCTTGGCCATCCCCGCGATCCGTTCCATCATGAAGGGGAACTTCTGCAGGGTGGTGATGATGATCCGCGCCTGCTCGCCCACCAGCGCGTCGGCGAGTTGCTGGGAGTTCTTGTCGATCTTCTCGACCACGCCGCGGACGTGCTCGAACTGGTAGATGGTGTCCTGGAGCTGGCGGTCGAGCACCACCCGGTCGGTGATGACGATGACCTTGTGGAACACCTTCTCGTCGTGTTCGTCGTGGAGGGTGGAGAGTCGGTGCGCTGTCCACGCGATGGTGTTCGACTTGCCGGACCCCGCCGAGTGCTCCACCAGGTAGTGATGTCCAGCTCCCTCGGCGCGGGCGTCCGCTTCCAGACGAAGGACCGCATCCCATTGGTGGTAGCGGGGGAAGATCACGTTCTCGGCCGCGCGCCGCTGGGCGAGCGTTCCCTTCGTCGCCCGCTCCACGTGGATAAAGCGGCCAAGCAGGTCCAGCCAGGCGTCGCGCTGCCAGACGCGCTCCCAGAGGTACGCGGTGCGGTGGCCAGCCGGGTTGGGCGGGTTGCCGGCTCCCAGATTGTGGCCGAGGTTGAAGGGCAGGAATCTGGTGCGCTCCCCCGCGAGCCGGGTGGTCATGGCGACGCGGTCGGGGTCGACCGCGAAGTGCACAAGGGCGCGGCGGGCAAGTGTCGTGTTCTTGGGGTCGCGGTCGGTGCGGTACTGGTGGATCGCGTGCTCGATGTTCTGGCCGGTGAGCGGGTTCTTCAGTTCCGCTGTGGCTACGGGGATCCCGTTGACGAACAGGCAGAGGTCGAGGGTCTTGTTGGACGCTGGATCGAAAGGCAGCTGGCGCGTCACCGTGAGCCGGTTGGCGCGGTACCGCTCGACGAGTTGCGGGGTCAGGCCGTGGGCGGGCTTGAAGAACGCCAGACTGATGTCGAT
>CATPAP010000126.1 GCA_955651875.1 Candidatus Dormiibacterota bacterium | reverse complement strand
TGGACGAGGTTGCGCAGCACATTCTGCAGATGGGTCACGTCGCCGCGGATCGGGGGCACGTCGGCCGGGACATCGAAGACCATGTTGATCTCCTTGTCGTCGACGAGCGGTCGCAGCCGGTCCACGGCGATGAGCAAGTCGACGACCGGCACCGGCTCATCGGGCACGGGGCGCTGCTCACCCTCCAGGGCGGTCAGTTGGAGAAGCTCCTCCACCATCTGTGACATCTGCTCGACCTCGAGGCCGATCCTGTTGACGAACTCCTGCGCCGCGGGACCGTCCTCGAGCGCGCCCGAGAGCAGCGTCTCGGTCATCACCCGCATCGCTGCCAACGGCGTGCGCAGCTCGTGCGAGACGTTGCTGATGAAATCGCGGCGCATCTTCTCGAGGTGGCGGACGCGGGTTTCGTCCCGCACCCAGACGAGAACGCCTGTACCCGGCTGAGTCAGCCGGCAGGCACGCACCGACAGCTCGCGATCCGCCGTGCTCCAGTGCGCCTCGACGACATCGTCGGTACCATCCGCTGCGGTGAGCAGGCGAACCAGCCTGTAGTCGCCGTGACACTCCGCCACCGGCGTGCCGATCGAGTTGGCGCGCAGGTCGAGATGACGCAGCGCGGTGGGCGACGCGAAACGGATCAGCCCGTCGCCGTCGACCACCAGGAGACCCTCGTCGGAGCCCTCGAGCACCTCGGCCAGCACATCGACGAGCGGCGTCGAGGCCGCCCGGTTGGAGTGGTCCATGCCTTCGAGCATAGGGCCATTGGCGAGAGGGCCGGCCGTTGTCAATCCCTCCTCCGGGAGAGCGGTCACCGCGACACCCGGCTGCGCCGCGCGAAGAACCGGGCTGCGAAAGTGAGGACCAGCACGATCGCCACCAGCGTCAGCGCCCCCGCCCACGCCCGCGCCTGACCGGCCTTGAACCCCGTGATCGCGTTGCTGAAGATCTGCAGCGATAGCGTGGACATGCGCTTGCCCGGGTTCGCCTCGGTGAACAGGTCATTGCCGAGCGCGGTTAACAGCAGCGGCGCGGTCTCACCCATTGCTCGCGCCACCGCGAGCATGAGTCCCGTGATGATGCCCGGCAATGCCGCCGGGAGCACTATCCGCAGCACGGTCTTCCGCTGACTGCCTCCGAGCGCGAGGCTTCCCTCGCGCAGGTCATCGGGGACCAGCTTCAGCATCTGCGTGGTCGTCCTGGTGATCAACGGCACCATGACGATGGCCAGCGCCAGCGACCCCGCAAAGCCCGAGAATCCGAAGCGGATGACCCAGATCGAGTAGACGAAAGCTCCGGTCACGATGGTGGGAATGCCGATGAGGACGTCGGTGAAGAAGCTGACCGACTCCGACCAGCGCCCGCGCCCGTACTCCGCAAGGTAGATGGCGGTCAGGATGCCGATCGGCACGGCGATCAACGCGGCTATACCGACGATGATGAAGCTGCCGATGATGCCGTTGGCGAAGCCGCCGCCGGCTGCGCTTGGATTCCCGGGCGGATTTTTCACGAAGAAGGCAGGGCTGATCGCGCTGAACCCCTGGACGGCGACATAAAAAAGAACCCACGCGAGGACCGCGAGAACGCCGGCCATGACCACGGCCAGGGCGGCCGTCCGAACAGCGCTTTGACGCCGTCGCCTCTGCGCGTAGCTCGCGATCTCGGCGGCCACCGTGGTCACAGCGCGACTGCCGCGGCCACGATGCGGCGCGCAATGATGTTGACGACCAGGGCAACCACGAGTAGCCAGAAGCCCACCACGAACAGTGCCTGCAGGTGGAAGGGCTCGGTTGCCTCGGTGAACTCGTTGGCGATCACGCTCGCCATCGTCGCCCCCTGCCCCAGGATGCTCTTGTTGATGGCCAGAACGCTGTTGCCGATGACCATGGTGACCGCGATGGTCTCGCCCAGAGCGCGACCCAGGCCGAGGATGGACGCGCCCATGATCGCGCTGCGCGACGGCCGATAGACCGCAATCTTGGCCACCTCCCAGCGGGTCGCGCCCAGCGCCGTCGCGGCCTCTTTCCAGTTCAGCGGGGCGGTCGCGAAGATCTCACGGCAGACCGCTGCGATGATGGGCAGCACCATGATCGCGAGAACCACGCCGGCGGTGAAATACGAGTAGCCGAAAAACGGACCAGAGAAGGCGACTCCGATGACGGGCACCTTTCCGACAGTCGAGGCGAGGAATTCGCCAATGGGCTTCAGAGCTGGGATCAGGGCAAAGATGCCCCAGAAACCGTACACCACACTGGGCACAGCCGCGAGAAGGTCGACCAGCGACGAGAGCCCCCGCCGCAGCCGGGTCGGTGCGAAGTTGGTGATGTACAGGGCAACGGACACCGCCACCGGCACGGCGATGACCATGGCGATGCACGAGGTCAGCATCGTCCCGTAGATGAACTGAAGGATGCCGTACGGATTCGGCGAGCTGACGTTGGGGTCCGCCTCGGACGGCGCCCACCGGGCGGAGGTCAGGAAGCTGAAGAAGCCGTAGTGCCTGATCGCATCGAATCCCTGCACCAGCAGGAAGACGACCATCGCGAGGATGGTCAGCAGCACCACCGCCGAGCAGGCTGTGACGACGGCTCGGAAGAAGCCGTCGCCGCCGAGCCAGTAGGTGGCTCGCCCTCGCGGGCGGGCCACCAGGGTCTCTGCGCCGGCCTCCGCGCTCATCGCGCCTCGATCGGCGGAGTCCGACGGCTGCCGATCACGGGACGATCGGCTGTCCGTTCAGTGTCATCTTCTTGAGCTGGGCGAGGCATTTCTGCTGGAGATCCTTGCCGAGGGGCTGGTAGTTCAGGCTGAGCGTCAGGTCCTGGCCAGTGGTGAGCGCCCACGAGAAGAAGTTGGTCAGGGCTGCGGCCTTGGCTCCGTTGGTCTGGTTCTGATAGATCAGAGCCCACGTCGTTCCGGTGATCGGGTACGCGTGGGAGTCGCTGCCGTCGGTCAGATCGAATCTGAGATCGGCAGGGTAGGAGACCCCGTTGGTCGCCGCCAGCACGGACTGGTTGCACGGCTCGATGTAGGCACCGGACTTGTTCTTGACATCGGCGTAGTTGAGATGCTGGGTCAGCGCGTAGCCGAGTTCAACGTACCCGATTGCCCCGTCGGTCTGCCCGACCGCACCGGACACGCCCTCGTTTCCCTTGCCGCCGATTCCGATCGGCCACGCGACCGTCTTGCCCCTGCTCTTGGTGGCGCCGCCAAGGGATGCCACCCAACTCGGGCTCTCCTTGGTCAGGAAGTCGGTGAAGATGTCCGTGGTACCCGAGCCATCCGAGCGATGAACCGTTGCGATGGGCGTACTTGGAAGCGTGAGGGACGTGTTCTGGCTCTGGATCGCGGGGTCATTCCACGTGGTGATCTGGCCAGTGAAGATCTTGCCGATGGTCTGTCCGTCCAGCTTGAGGCCGGAGGGCACGCCCTTGACGTTATAGGTCACGACGACGGGCGCAAGGACCAGCGGGATCTGCAGGACGGGGCCCTTGGCCAGCGCCAGGTCACTGTCCTTCATGTACGCGTCGGAGTCGCCGAAGTCGACCGTCGCCGCCTGGAGCTGTTTGATCCCGGCACCGGAGCCGATCGACTGGTAGGCGACCTGGACACCGTTCGAGGCGTATGTGGACGTCCACTGGGACATCATCGGAGCCACAAAGGTGGATCCGGCCCCACTCAGGGAGCTGGCGGCGTTGGGCTGTTGGGGGAGCCCATTGGTGTACCCGGGCTTTGCGGTCGTGCCCTGACATACCGCCGTGGCTCCGGGCGTGCTCGCGTTGGTCGCGCCCGCGGCGCTGTCGGTGCTGCCGCATGCGTCGAGCAGTCCGAGCAGGGCGATCGCGACCGCGGTCGTACTCAGGGTGGCTGTTCTCACGTGTCCCAGTCTCCTCTCAGGTGGATGTGGTGCCGTCGGCGGGCCGGCGGAACCGATCGGCGCAACCGATCGTCGAGTAACCGTTGGGAGGGTGGGGTTATCCGGTGGTTGTCGTCGGGTTAACCCGGCCAACCACGCCGTGGCGCGCCCGCCCCCAGGTCAAGCCCCACCCCAGCGATGCCCCCCGGGTTAACGAATGCTTAACCACGGGACAACGTGGCCCACACCCCGCCGGGGTCAGCATGGGGGCGTGGGCGAGTTGATGATCGCGAGCGCAAACATGTTCAATGGAGTGAAGGGATTCCTGGCGGCACCGCCGCCGCGTCCCCGCCTCCAGGGGGTGCTGTAGAGATGTCTGCCGAGCTGTTCCGGGTCCAGGTGCCTTCGGATATGGTCCCCGCCGTGGCCATCGAAGCGCTGCCTCCGACCGTCGTCGAGACGCGCGACCTGGACACCTGGTACCGCGACTTCCAGGCACTGCGCAAGATCAACTTCTCGGCTGCCAAGGGACGCGTGACGGCGATCATCGGTCCCAGCGGTTGTGGCAAGAGCACGCTGCTGCGCGCGATCAATCGCATGAACGACCTTGTGCCTGGCTATCGGGCCAGCGGCGAGATCCTCCTCGATGGAGCTCCGGCGCCGACCGACCCCGCGGGGGTGATCGCCCTGCGACGGCGGGTGGGCATGCTCTTCCAGCGGCCCAACCCGTTCCCGATGTCCATCTTCGACAACGTTGCCTACGGATTGCGCCTGGAGCGCCGGCGCTCCAAGCGGGACCTCGACGAGCCGGTGCAGCGGGCGCTGCTGCGCGCCGGTCTGTGGGATGAAGTGAAGGACCGTCTGGAGCGGTCTGCGCTCGGTCTCTCCGGTGGCCAGCAGCAGCGGCTCTGCCTTGCCCGTAGCCTCGCTGTCGAACCCGAGGTGATACTCATGGACGAGCCCACCTCTTCGCTCGATCCGGTCGCGACGCTGCGCGTTGAGGAGTTGATGCGCGATTTTCGCGACGAGGTGACCATCGTCATCGTGACCCACCACATGCAGCAGGCGGCCAGTGTCAGCGACGTCACGGCGTTCATGCTCATGGGCGAGGGGCGGGCCGGCGAACTCGTCGAGATCAACACCACGCGCGAGCTGTTCAACAGGCCGCAGGATCGCCGCACCGAGGACTACATCACCGGCCGGTTCGGTTGATGGAGCCACTGGCGCACCCGCACCGCACCTCGCTCGAGTCCGAGCAGCGTCAGGTGCGCGATCTGGTGCTCGAGATGGGGGAGATGGTCGACGTCGCCATCGCCCGAGCCACCAGCGCCCTGCTCGACCGCGATGTCGAGATGGCAACGCAGGTCATCACCGGCGACGGCACGGTCAACACCCGCCAGGCCGAGGTGCATGACCACTGCCTCTCGGTGATCCTCACCCAGGCCCCGGTGGCCCGCGACCTGCGCGAGATCCTCGGCTTCCTGCACATGTCCGACGAGCTCGAGCGCATGGGTGACCACTGCGTCAACGTCGCGCGCATCGCGCGCGACCTCGCTGACCTCCCTCCGCTCGGCGCTCCTGTCGACCTTGCCGTGCTCTCGCGCACGTGTGCCAATCAGGTGCGCGATATGCTCAACGCCCTGGTGGCGCGGGACGTCGACCGTGCGCGCGAGATCGCTGCACGCGACGACCGCGTCGACCGGATCTACCACCGTATCGTCGACGACATCCTCCAGCTGATGGTCGGTGACAGCCGCAACGTGTACGCGGGAACACAGCTCATCCTCGTGGCCATGAACTTGGAGCGGATCGCCGATCGCGTCACCAACCTCGCCGAAGATCTCGTCTTCCTCGAGACCGGGAACGTCGAAGAGCTCGGCTGATGAGCACCGTTCGAGGACCCAAGCGGATCCTCGTCGTGGAGGACGAGGAGAACATCAGCCAGACCCTCCGCTACAACCTCACCCGCGAGGGCTACGAGGTAAGTGAGGCGGCAACGGGGAGTGCAGCGCTCGAGCTTGCCCGCCAGCGCCGGCCGGACCTGATCCTGCTCGACCTCATGCTGCCGGAGATGAGGGGACTGGAGGTGTGCCGCGTGCTCCGTGCCGAGATGACCACCCCCATCCTCATGCTCACCGCCAAGGCGACCGAGCTCGACAAGGTCGTCGGGCTCCAGGTGGGCGCGGACGACTACGTCACCAAGCCCTTCTCGCTCAACGAGCTGCTCGCCCGCGTGGCCGCGATGCTCCGTCGCTCCGAGCTTGCCGGCGGCCAGCAGCACCCCCCCGGCGAGGTGGAAGAGTTCGGTGGCTTCCGTCTCGATCGCGCGGCGCGGACCGTCCGCGTCGGCGGCGACGACGTGCACCTCTCACCCAAGGAGTTCGACCTGCTGTCGCTGCTGCTCGCCAACGCAGGCAGGGTGCTGTCCCGCTCGACGATCATCCACCGCGTCTGGGGCAGCAAGTTTTTCGGCGACCACAAGACCGTTGACGTGCACATCCGCTGGCTGCGGGAGAAGTTCGAGCGCTTCGACACGCTCCCGTTCCGGATCACCACGGTGTTCGGCGTCGGATACCGTCTCGACCGCCTTGATG
>CATPAP010000125.1 GCA_955651875.1 Candidatus Dormiibacterota bacterium | reverse complement strand
CGATGGCGCGCTACGACCCCTCGATGCGATAGACGCAATCCTGCCAGACTCAATGGTGCCCTCCCCGCGCGTCGCCACGCTGCCGTCGCCGTACATGTTCTCTCGGGCAGCCGCGACGGCGGGCGACCGGAACGCGCTCATGCTCGACGTGGCGCAGAACCTCCTGCGCCCGGCCGCCGAGCAACTGGCCAGCTCGGGCTGTCGCCTGGTCCACCTGCAGGAACCGTGGCTGGGGTTCTTCGGCATCGAGACCGGCGACCGTGCGCCGCTGGGGCGCGCCGTGGAGGCCATCACCAGTGGTCTCGACGCGGACGTCGTGCTCCACGTGTACTTTGGAGATGCTGCTCCGCACCTCGACTGGCTGCGCCGGCTCCCGGTCCACGCCGTTGGTGTCGACCTGATGGAGACCGATGTGAGCGCGCTGGGCGGCCGCTGGGAAACCGGGCTGCTTGCGGGGTGCATCGACGGACGCCGCTCGATCCTCGAGTCGGCTGCGCGCACCGCGGCCGTGATCCGTCGTATTGCCGACCAGACACAGCCACCGAGGCTCTATGTCTCGACGTCGTGTGATCTCCAGCTTTTGCCGCGAGACGTGGCCGCGCAGAAGGTGCGGGCCCTCGGAGCCGCGGTACGCCACCTGCGAGAGCCCGTCGGATGCTGAAGCCGCTGCTCAGCCACGAGATTGGCTCGCTCGATAAGCCGTCGTGGCGGGTCAAGGCGTCCGCCGGTCAACCGCTGACCGAGGACGATCTCGAAGTCGCTCGCACATGGGGAGAACGCGTCGCCGTGCCCGACTATCCCGCTCTGCTCGAGCTACTCCGGCGCGCTCCGCTTGACCAAAACGGCAAAGAAGACGTGCGTCGCTGGTCGAGCCTATACGCGGTGCGCATGCTGGAGTCAGCCGGCATCGACGTGGTGTACGACGGCGAGCAGCAGCGCACCGAGATGTACGACTGGACCGTGAAGCACAGTAACGGCTTCGAGAAACGCGGCAGCGTGCGCGCGTTCGACAACAAGTACTATACAAAGGCAGCGGTGGTCGGCCCTGTGTCTCTGCGGGCGCCGTTCCACAATGAGGAGTTCTCGTACATCCGGTCGGTGGCGCACGCTGAGCTCAAGGTGCCTGCCACGGGCGCGTACACCATCGCCGACTGGTCGTTTGACGAACATTACCTGCACGACGGCGACTTGCTCCGTCCCGCCTCGGAGCGCCAAGCGGCGAGCAAGCAGGCGCGGCAGCAGTTCACCATCGACGTCGCCCGCAAGATTATCCGTCCGAACATCCAGGCGCTGGTCGCCCTGGGGGCGCGTTGGATCCAGGTGGACGAACCCGGCGCATCAACCGAGCCGGATGAGCTGGCGCTGTTCGTTGAGAGCTTCAACGCGACCGTGGAAGGGCTCGACGCGATGTTCTCCACGCACCTCTGCTTCTCCGACTATGCGCTTTTCTTCCCAGCCATTGAGGCCATGTCGGCATGCCAGCAGTTCGCTGTTGGCTTCGCCAACTACGACTCGCGCGAGCTGGGGACGTCCGAGCGGGCGAGGCCGGGCTACCACGTCATCAAGAGGTTTCGTGACCTCCCTTACAAGCCGATCCTGGGTCTCGGCGTCCTCGACATCCACACCGACTTCATCGAGTCTCCAGAGTTGGTCCGCGACCGGATCCTGTATGCGGTGGACGTCTACGGTGACCCCAACCGCATTCACGTCACGCCAGATTGCGGGCTGCGGACGCGAAGCTGGGACGTGGCCTACGCCAAGCTGCGCAGCATGGTTGGTGGCACTGAGCTTGCACGCACGGAGCTCGGCCTGACGTAGTAATGGTGCTACCGGCTTTCCTCACTGCCCCTCCTCGCTCGGAATCCACCCCGCGATGGATCCGCGTGTTGTTCGGCGGCGCTTTCATCGCCGACAGCAGACGAGCGATCCTCCTCTGGGAACCGCCGCGACCAACGCCCGTCTACTATTTCCCACAAGAGGACGTGCACATGGAGCTGCTCGTCCCGAGCGACCACACGCGGCCGTCGCACGCCATGGGCCGAGCGTCGTACTGGAATGTGCAGGCCACGCACAAGGTCGCGGAGAACGCCGCCTGGTCGTACGCCGAGAGTCCCCCGGATGCTCCCGAGATCGCGGGGTACATAGCCTTCGAATGGAACATGATGGATGCATGGTTCGAGGAGGATGACGAGGTCTTCGTTCATGCTCGCGACCCGCAGCATCGAGTCGATGTGATGAACAGCTCACGGCATGTGCGTGTCGAGCTCGAGGGTCAAACGGTCGCAGAGTCACGGCGGCCGCGACTGCTCTTTGAGACGGGACTATTGGTGCGCTACTACCTCCCCAAACTCGATGTGCGCATGGATATGGTCTCGCCATCGTCGACAGTGACCCAGTGCCCGTACAAGGGCGTGGCAGCGCATTGGAATTTCGACGCGGGCGGCGAGCAGATCACCGATGTCGCATGGTCCTATCATCTGCCCTCAGCTGAGTGCGCGAAGATCGCCGATCTGATCGCCTTTTACAACGAGAGGGTTGACGCCATCTACGTGGACGGCGAACTGCAGCCTGCACCTCTGACACCCTGGTCGAGGCCGAGGAAGTAGCGG
>CATPAP010000124.1 GCA_955651875.1 Candidatus Dormiibacterota bacterium | reverse complement strand
CCTCGCTGTTGAGCACGATGAGGCAGCCGGCCTTCGCCGTTGCGGCGGTGCCGTCGGACGTCGGCAGGCTCCCCCCCACCACGAAACCGTGCGGCAGCACGCTCAGCGCAGTGGTCAGGCCGACGCCACCCGGACAGGGACCGGGAAGCTTCGATGCGCGGAGGTGGGCGAAGAGCGTCAGCGCTCCGTTCGGCGCCATCTCCACGATGGTGCTACCGGTTCCCTGCAGGTTGCTTGCCGCGTTGAAGTTGCTGATCAACACGGCGCCCGCCTGCAGGTCGCCCGTTGAGTGGGGCACCACCGTGACGCCATACGGGTTGACGTCGCCGTTGAACGGGACCGTGCTGCCGACGGTGCTGGTGGTCAGCCCGGACAGGAAAATTGTGGCTGCGGACACCGGCAGGGCCTGCACCCCGACGGTCAGTGCGGCGATCAGAACGGCGCCGAAACCCAGGCCAAGTCGTCTCGTCATGCCCAGCTCCTCCTTTTGTGCTGCACGTTGCAGTTCGAGATCAACTCTCGCCCCGACAGTGTTCGCCGGCGCCCGGGCCACGGCAACGCGACCATGGTCTTAAGACGTGACGCCGGAGCTCAGCGGCGGGCCGCACGCGCCCGTCAAGATTCCCTGACGGTTGGAGTGCTCGAGCGGGTGCCTCAGCGAAGCTCGCCGCGCAGCAGGTCCATCAGGAGTCCGTCGTGCCAGGTGCCGTCGCGTCCGCGCTCGTATTGACGCATCACGCCCACCGGCCTGAAGCCGACCTTCGCGTAGCTGGCGATTGCCCGAGCGTTGTCTGCGGCTGGGTCGATCGTCAGCCGATGGTGGCCGCGATCCTGGAAGAGATGACGTGCCAGCGTGCGCAGCGCGTCAGCTCCCAGTCCGCGCCCCTGGTGCGCCGGCGCCAGGACGATGTCGATCCCAGCGTGGCGGTAGTCCGGCTCGTTCTCCTCGAAATATTGGACCAGCCCGGCGACGTGCCCGTCGACCTCGATGGCGAAGACCACCTCGCCGTCAGCCGCGATGTCGGCGGCTGTGAACGGTGAGCCCCACCACCGCGCAACCTCGGGGCGGGCGATGATCGCTGCGAACTTCGGGACGTCGTCGATCGTCGCCGGCCGGAGCACGACGTTCTCACCACGGAGCACGGGACCGCCGGTCATCCGCTGCAGGTCACTCGGTCGGGCTGATCTGCTCGAGCGCGAAGGTGTTGCCGTCGGGGTCCCTGAACCAGGCCACCTTGCCGTAGCCGGAGTCGTGGATTCCCCTGGCATCCGTCTTCACAGGCTGCGGGTACTGCTCGAACGTCACGCCGGCGGTGATGAGCTCATCGACAACCTGCTCGAGGTCGTCGACATCCCAGCGGGCAACCGTGGCCGTGGCCCTGCCGGCATGGGCGGGAGAGGTGTAGACATAGAGCGAGGTGCCGGCTCCGCAGCGGTACATCCAGGTCGCCTCGTTCGGACCGGCTGTCCCGGGAAGGCGGAGCTTTCCCTCGTAAAACTCCCGTGCAATCGCCGTGTCGGAGACCGCGACCTGCGCGCTGACCGTATGGCTGCTCAGCCCCATCCCGCCTCCCCTCAACTTTTCCGGACTGGCCTCGTTCATGCCCCCGGGCGCGCAGTCATTCCTGCGCGATGAATGTGATCGGACCGCGGTGTTCCCGGGTGACCTCGAGTCGGAATATGTCAGGGCGGCCGTAGTGACCGGCTACGTCGAGGGTTCGGCGTGCCGCCGCCGCGGCTCCAGGATCGCATTCCGCGTAGAGAATGCCGTGCTCCCCATGCAGAGGGCCGGCCACCAAAGTCCCTGTCGGGCTGACGATCACGGAGTCCCCCGGATTGATCCACTCCTCGGCGTCGGGGAACAGCTCGGCGCGTCCGGGAAAGTCCGCTGGGACGTCGCCGGCTTGGAGGGAAGTCCCGTTGCCCAGCACCCAGCACCTCCCCTCGCTGGCGATGTGGCGCATCGTAGCGATCCATGCCTCACCCTCGTCCCAGGTGGGCGCGACGTAGATGTCCGGACCCTGCGCGTAGAGCGCGAAGCGGGCGAGCGGCATGTAGTTCTCCCAGCAGATGAGAGCGCCGACGCGACCCGCCGGCGTGCCCACCACGTTGAGGCCGCTGGCGTCACCCTGCCCCCAGACCATGCGCTCCGGGTTGGTGGGCATCAGCTTGCGATGGCGGTTGAGCAGTGCACCGTCAGGCCCGATGATGACCACGGTATTGTACAGCGTGCTGCGGCTGTACGCCCCATCCCGCTCGTTGACGCCGAGGACAACGGTGAGCTTGTGCGTCCGAGCTGCGCGCTGGATCCGCTCGAGTCCGTTGGCCTCGATATTGACGGCGTTCTCGATGAGCTTGCGGTGGATCTCGCTGCTGAGCGCGTAGTCCGCGCCTGGGCGAAGCCGCCATACCCACTCCGGATAGCCGGGCAGATAGGTCTCAGGAAACGTGGCGAGCTGAGCGCCCTCGCGGGCGCATTCTGCGATGAGCTCGACAACCCGGTCGGTCGTCTTCTTCAGGTCGAGGAGAACCGGCGGATGCTGCACGACCGCGACTCGGTGCTTGTGCGCATTACGGGGGGTGCGACGCCGTGCGGCTCGCCCATTGTCAGTCATCGTCGCCGTGATTCTCGGTCATCACCGCGGCGGCCGTCGTCATGGCAGCCTGCCGGGGGCGGTCGTGGCCGCCGCCAGCAGGGGCCGGGCGGCAGCTAAGCCTATCCCCCAATCCGAGCTTGGTCGATCTCCCACGCCGCGTTGATCAGGCCGATGTGGCTGAAGGCCTGGGGGAAGTTGCCGAGGAGTTCGCCGTTCTGCGTGTCGATCTCCTCCGCAAGCAGTCCGAGGTCGTTGGCGAAGCCGGCCAGACGGTCGAAGAGCGCCTGGGCACGCTCGACTTCGCCTGCCTGCGCCAGGCAGGAGGCCAGCCAGAACGAGCAGATGACGAACGTACCCTCCTCGCCGGACAGGCCGTCCGCGTTGAGCCCTGCCTCGTTTCGATAGCGCAGGACCAGCCCGCCCTGCGTGAGGTCAGCAGCGATGGCCTCGATCGTGGATCTCATGCGTGGGTCACTCGCGGGAAGAAAGTCGACGAGCGGCATGAGCAACGCCGCAGCATCGAGCTCGTTGGAGTCAAACGACTGCGCGTAGGCCTGGCGCGCTTCGCACCATCCACGCTTCAGCACGGCTTCGCGGACCCGATCTCGTTCACGCTCCCACGCGCCGGCTCTCGCGTGCATGCCCAACGCCGGCGCCAGCTTGACGGCGCGGTCGAGCGCGGTCCAGCAGAGCACCTTGGAGGAAAGATGGTGGCGCGGCTCACCGCGCATCTCCCACATACCGGCGTCTCGCTCCTCCCAGCGCGCCGCCGCAGCGTCGGCCAGCCCGGCAACGAATCGCTGTATCTCGGGGTGCAGCTCGCCCAGCTGCTGGCGATAGCGATGGAGCGTATCCAGCAGCTCACCGTAGACGTCGAGCTGGGTCTGGGCCCAAGCCCCATTGCCGACGCGCACTGGACGCGATCCGCGCCAGCCACGCAGGTGGGGCAACTCACGTTCGCTGAGGTCATGCTCGCCGCCGATTCCGTACATGATCTGCAGCGAGGACTCCTCACCCGCACCGCCGCCGGCCGAACTGGTCATGAATGACACGAAGTCGACGGCCTCGTGGGGACAGCTGCCGATATACAGCGCTTGGAGGGTGAGGCTGGCGTCGCGGATCCACGCGTACCGGTAATCCCAGTTGCGTTCGCCTCCGACGGTCTCGGGAAGCGACGTGGTCGGCGCGGCCACGATGGCTCCGGTCGGTCGGTAGGTGAGACCGTGCAGCACGCGTGAGCTGAGTCGCACCAGGTCGTGCATCGCACCTGGGTAGATGTCGTGCAGCGCCTCCCACGAGCGCCAGGCCTCGACTGTGTCGGCGATTCGCTCTCCCACCCCTTTCGCCGGTGTGGGTTGTGGCGCGGCGCCTTCGACAGCGCTCCAGCGCAGAGCAAAACCCACGCTTTCGCCCTCGCTCACGCTGAACCTCGTGCTCATCGTCGCTCGCTCGACAGTGACCGGTACGCCCGCAGTAACAGCGAGCTGATTCGGCCCGCCGAAGGTGCGCCCACCGTATTCGGTGAGGCGCAGCAGCGGTCGCACCAGGCCGTATTCCGGTCTGGGCGCGAGCTCCATAACGACATCGACCCGCCCGCACAAACCCTCGACGGAGCGGAGTAGCTCGTGCGGCGGGTCGAGGCCGAGTTCGTGACCACGCTGTCCCTCGCGAGCGGCCATGACGTCTACAAGGCGAACGCTCCCTGCATCGGTCGTGAACGTCGTTTCGATGGCAAGGCTTCCCGGGAGGTAGCGCCGTTCGGCTCGACAGCTCCCCGCCGGCCGTATCGACCAATGGCCGGCGGCAGGATCGAGGATCCGTGCGAAGACGGCCGGGCTGTCAAACCTCGGAAGGCAGAGCCAATCGACGGATCCCCAGCGGCTGACCAGCGAGGCAGACGAGCAGTCGGAGAGCAGCCCGTATTCAGCGATGGGCAAACTGTGCTGTGGATCAAGTCGCCTGGCGGCGTCACTGGGATGAGGTACCGCCGCCACTCGCTGCCTCCTCATGGTGTGACCGCCTCGGCGCCGCAGCGGTCCCTCCCGGCCGCTCGGCGACACTGCCGTGCCAGCGGCTCGTGAGGCTTGTCACTCGGGTCGGCGGGCTATGGTAGCCGCCCAGCCAGCGCCGCCCGGCGAAGTCACGTGACTGGCCAGCGCCGGTCCTCGAGGAGGTGTCAATTGTGATCCCTTCAGTCGGCAAGGCGAGCGCCTTCCTCGAACTTCACGTGCCCGGGCGCCCACTGCTCATGCCCAACCCGTGGGACGCGGGAACGGCCAGACTCCTCGCATCGCTTGGTTTCAAGGCGTTGGCGACGACCAGCAGCGGCCACGCCGCCACCCTCGGGCGATTGGACGGCTCGGTGAGCCGGGAGGAGGCCATCGCACATGCCGCGTCCATCGCCGCGGCGGTGGACGTGCCCGTCTCTGCCGACCTGGAGAACGGCTTTGCCGACCAACCCGAAGCCGTGTTCGCAACGGTCAGAGCAGCCGCGGCGGTAGGGCTGGCAGGCTGCTCGGTCGAAGACTTCTCCGGCCAATCAGAAGCATTCATCTATGACGCGGGGCTCGCGGCCGAACGTATCGCTGCCGCAGCCGAGGCAGCTCGCATCACCCCCGGATTGGTGTTGACCGCACGCGCTGAGAACTTCATCCGCGGCAACCCCGATCTTGCCGACACGATCGCGCGCCTCCAGGCATACCAAGAGGCAGGCGCCGATGTGCTCTACGCCCCCGGGTTGGCCAACATCGACGACATCCGCCAGGTGGTGGCGTCAACCGATCGACCTGTCAACGTCCTCGTGCGCGCCGGGCTTCCGTCGGTCGCCGAACTCGCTGAGGCGGGCGTGGCCCGCGTCTCCATCGGCGGTGCCTTCAGCCACGTCGCGCTCGCTGCGCTGGCCCGAGCCGGTCGCGAGCTTCTCGACGACGGCACGTACGCGTTCATGGATCTCGCGGCCGAGGGCCGTGACCACGCGACGGCGGCATTCGGCTTTGACTGACCTGTCGCCATGTGACCGCCTCAGCCAGCCGCAGTGAGCGCCTCACGGCTGCGCTGCAGGAAGTCGCGCTCAGTCGCGTTCGCGGTGGTGGCGATCGCCGCCTCGTACGCCAGCACCGCTTCGGTGTTGCGGCCAAGGCGTCGGAGCAGGTCGGCGCGGATGGCGTGGAACAGGGGCGGTGATACACGCTGAGCAGGACTGCTTCATGGGGTGTTCCTCCTCTGACCTTACCGCCGGCAACCGTGCCGGCTTCTCTCACCCTCTACACGAACGGCTTCGGGCCGGATCGACACGGAACGCGGCCGCGCCGCGGTCGGGCAAGCGTCGAATGGTCGTCAGGCTACCGCAGGCTGATCGCCGGGCCTGTGATCGCGAAGGCAATTTGACCGACGACCGCAAACAACGCGAACGGCGACAGCGCCGCGCCGAGCAGCGTCACGTTCCTGTAGAAGCTGCCCTCTTGCGCGCGCCGAAGGGCAGCGTCCGAGACAGTCCAGAACGGATGGAAGACCACAGCGGCAGGAAGCAGGAACGCTCCGATCATCTAGGACCCGACATCTGGCCAGATGCCGCTGACGATGGAGGCGTCCGCGAGCAGCAAGAACACCCCGGTGGGCCAACCGGCCACGAATGGGATTGGCCGTTTGCCCCGTGCGGTGCCGACATACCGGGCGTGATGCTGAATGTGCCCGCTCGCCGAGAACGCAAACAGACCAGCGAACAGAATTCTGCCGATGAGCAGGATCGCCCCAGCCAGGGTGGTCATGACAACTCTCCTGCCCTATGGTTCGTGTAGGGGCTTGCTTTTCGAGAGTAACGATAGCTCCCATTGGCTGCATCGAGAGTCGGACCACAATCCGCCACCGCGAACTACGGGCCCACTCGTCACGTCCGCACCAACTCCAACCACCAGGGCGCCCATCAACGGTGAACACTAACTTTGCAAAGGCTCCCGCCCCCTGGATCGCCGCCCTGCGACGCTCCCACGACAGGCTGCGCATGCTGGTCGACCCGCTCGATGTCGAGCAGCACCAGGAGGGTTCCTACGATTCGGAGTGGTCGATCGCCCAGGTGCTTTCCCACCTGGGGTCCGGAGCGGAGATCTTCAGCCTGTTCCTCGACGCCGGCTTGAGCGGTGACGACCCGCCGGGGCGCGAAACGTTCCTCCCGATCAGGGAAGCGTGGACCGGCCGGAGCCCGCCGGAGCAGGCAGCTGACGCGCTGGAGGCGGACAAGGCGTTGCTGGAGCGGTTCGAGTCCCTCGACGCCGCCCAGCAGTGGCGATTTCGGCTGCCGCTGTTCAGACGGGTGCGCGTGTCGACGAGCGACCCGGAGCGGCAGCTGGTTCTCGAGGTCGGCGAGGCGGTCACACTTGGGGCGTGGGACGCTGAGGAGAGCCTTCCCGAGGTCCGGCTGCCGGCCGAGGCTTTCCTCCGACTCGTCTACGGGCGTCTCGACCCGGCGCACACGCCGCCCCTCGAAACCGGCGCTGTCGACCTCGACGAACTGCGAGCCGTCTTCCCCGGCTTTTGAACCACGACCGGTCTCGGCGCGTCGGCCCCCTCCGCATCGATCGCGTGGGATACTTCGCGCTCAGATCCGCGTGGCTGGAGGAGCTTGCCAAATGACGAACGGTGCGACCAAGCCTCCGCAGGGATTGCAGAAGTGCAAATCCTGCCCCGCCGTGGGCCCGCCTTGTGCTGTATGCCACGGGACCGGGAAGACCAGCGGTGCGACCTGTCAGTCCTGCAAAGGCACGGGCCTCGCGGTTCACACCACGATCATCCAGTCCTGTAAGGGCTGAAGGCGCGACAAGGGAGCGGGAGACCCGGTCGGGCTCCCACTCCCTGTGATCCCGCGGCAGACCCGCTCGGTCTCAGCGCGGGAAGGTGCGCGAAGCCGCCGCGGGAGCCGATGCCGTCGACGCCGAGCCACCATCGCGGTTCACGTCGCGCACATGGCTCAGCCCGAGCGCCGCGGATGGGGCTGCGACCGCCGCACCGCTGGCCGCCTGCAGCTGCGCCGGCGCCGCGCCACCGTCGCTGTTCACGTCGCGCACGTGACGCAGCCCGAGCGCCGCGGATGGGGCTCCGGCGGCTCCAGCACGAGCCACCTGCGACTGGGCTGACGTCGTGCTCACCGAGCTCGAGGTCCGGCCCTTGGCGACGTACAGCGCGCTCAGCGTGATTGCCACGGCCGCCATCAGGATT
>CATPAP010000123.1 GCA_955651875.1 Candidatus Dormiibacterota bacterium | reverse complement strand
GCGACGACCTCCTCGGCCGCAGCTTCGGCGGCGTCGATGCGCTCGCGCAGGCTGTGGTGATGCGGGGGCGTCTTCTCGTCGCTCATGGTGCCGTCATGGTACGGGGTCGTGGAGGATCTCGCGGTGGACGTCGACGGTGGCAGGCCCCGTCGCCTCCCCTGCCGACCATCGCCGGACCCATCCGCTCGGAGGAGCCATGGCAAAGGAACGCCCGTGAGCACTCGGCCCGCGTCGAGCGTCCGCCGTCCGCGGCTGCGTGGGTGGTCTCACCTGCTCGCGACGCTGCCGTGGGCGGCCGGCACGTTGGCGTTGGTGGGCCTGGCGAGCGGCCATCCCGGACGTCAGGCCGCTCTCGCGCTCTACGGGGCGGCGTCGGCGTGGCTCTTCGGCATCAGCGGCGTGTACCACGTGGTCACGTGGTCGCCGCACGCACGCGCGGTGTTGCGCCGCCTCGACCACGCCAACATCTTCGTGCTCATCGCGGCCACCTATACACCGGTGATGCTCACCCTCGCGAGCCCGGCGTGGGGCATCTCGATCGTCGCAGCCGTCTGGACGCTGGCGGCGGCGGGGGTGGCGGTGTCCACGACCCGGGTGGCGCTGCCTCGTTGGGGCGTCGCCGGCCTGTACCTGCTGATCGGCTGAGTATCGGTGATCGCGATGCCGGTGGTCACCGAGGCGGTGGGCATCGGGGGCCTCATGCTCCTGCTCGGAGCGGGCCTCCTCTATTCGCTCGGTGGCATCGCCTACGCACTACGGCGTCCCGCCCTCGCACCCTCGTGGTTCGGGTACCACGAACTCTTCCACGCGCTGGTGATCGCGGCCAACGCGCTCTTCTTTGTGTTCATGGTCGTCGAGGTCGTGCATCACTGAGCACGCCGTGCCGAGGGGAAACCCTGACCCTGGAGTCGGGCCTGCCCCGATGTCTCCCACGTCGGCGCAACGGAGGATCACCTCCATCGAGCATCCGCACCCGCGGATGCTGCTGGACAAGGAGGGACCTCATGAACTCGACGCCAAACGTTGCGGCTGAGCCCAATAATCAGCCGGTTCTGCAAGCAGGACCTGCGTGGTTGCCGAGCGTTGACAGCATCGCGGGACCACCACCACCCCCAACTGCCATCCCTGCTGAGGTTACGGGCAAGTCTTTCGCTGCAGTGACACCGAAACGATCGCGGAGAAGGCTCGTCGGCCTCTCCCTCGGTCGGCTCGTCGTCGCCGCTGCGCTCATTGTGGGGATGGTCAGCGACATCGGTACTCGCCAGTCGTTGGGATCGACGCAGAAGCAGCTGGCGGCCTTGAACGAGAGGTTGACGGTGGCGAATGAGAAGCTGACGGCGGCGAACGCGATACGGGACAACCAGACCGCGCAAATCAGTGATCTGGATACCACGGTCAGCACGCAGCAGCAGCAGCTCGCGACTGTGAACGCACAGGAGCAACAGCTCACGGCGTGCGTCGGAGCTGCCAGCAATGCCTTCAAGGACATTGCAGCCAATTCCGCGGGGAACGTCATCGTCAGCGACTACAACAAGGCGTACACGGTCTGCGCGGCCGCGGGCCAGACCCTGCCGTAGTGACTGAGCGGGCGGACGGAGCACGTCTCCGCCCGCCCCGCTCACCTCTGCGGACCCCGACCGGACCTGGATCTTCTTGAGACGGTTGGAGGGCGACAACTCCGGATCACGCGGAGACATCTCTCCGCCGGAATACAACAGAGACGATCACGACGGCGCAAGCACAGTACAGGCCTACAAGCCCCAGAGCCCGACCATAGTCCGAAGCGCTGTTGCCACCCGCAATGATGGCCTGGTTCAGGGTGACGAAGAGCCATTGCGGCGCATCCGTCCAGATGGCGATGACGAGATTCTCGACGACAAGCGCGAAGACCAACGACACCCCAACGGCCAACGCCGGGGAGCGAAACACGATGGCGCCGAGAAGGCCGAGGACGCACCACGCGGTGGTCGACAGGAGCAGGTTTCCCCACAGCGACAGCAGGTTGTGCAGCGCGTCCGGCGTTGTCCACACAGACGTGTCGATACCTTGGTGAGGTGCCACCAGCAGAGCGACAAGTGCGCCAACGCCAAATGCCACTGTCGACGCGAGGAGGCAATAGACGAGCAATGCAACGAACTTTCCAAACAGCAGCCGAAGTCGACCGGGTTCACGCACGAGTAGGTTGCGCAACGTTCCCTGCGCGTATTCCCCCGCAACCGCAGCGGCAACGATGACCAGAGGAATTACGACGATGAAGTCGCTCACTCGAACGAGGGTGGCAACCAGGCCATTGCTGGACTTCAGCACCAGGAGCTGGAGGACGGCCTCGCCGCGGTGGTTCGTGGCCACCCTGACAATGCCAAAGGAGACGCCAACGCCCGCCAGGACGGTCATGGACAGACCGCCGACGAGAACCGAGCGGCGACGGAGTTTGATCCACTCCGATCGAAAGGCACGGAGCATCAGGCCCCGCCTTCAATCATGGTCAGGAAGCTCTCTTCGAGCGTTGCCTGCACGGGATGGAGCTCGACGAGGGTGACCCCGGCGCTCATGCAACCACGGTTCAACGGGCCGGCGAAGTCGGCTGGAGCTGTGATGTGCACGGCGTCCTGACGCCGTGTCGCCGCATAGCCTTTGGACATCGCGATGCGCTCGACGACCTCCAGCTCTTCGACCCGCTCGGGCCGCGCCACCAGGCCACCGCTGCGGGCACCGACCACCTCGGTGGTCGGACCGGCGAAGAGTGACGCGCCGTCCTTGAGCACGACGAGCCAGTCGGCAACCTGTTCCAGCTCGCCAAGCAGGTGACTGCTGACAAAGATGGTGGCGCCGGCGTCCCGCAGTGACCGCATCAACGCGCGCATCTCGTGGATCCCGGGCGGATCCAAGCCGTTGGCGGGCTCGTCAAGGATGAGCAGCTCGGGCTCGGGGAGCAGTGCTGCGGCAACGCCGAGGCGCTGCTTCATTCCGAGCGAGTATCCGCCCACCCGTTCGCGAGCGCGATCGGCGAGGCCGACCTGCTCCAACAGTCCCTCAATCCGCGACCGAGGAAAGCCACCAAGAGTGGCAAGGACCTGCAGATTGGCACGTGCGGAGAGGCCCGGATAGAAGGCCGGACCTTCGATCAGGGCGCCGATCCGGTGCAGGTACTGCCGTGGGTGCGTGATCGGATGACCCATGACCTGAGCCGTACCTGAGGTGGGACGCACCAAGCCGAGGAGCATGCGGATGGTCGTGGTCTTGCCGGAGCCATTGGGCCCCACAAACCCAGCGATCACTCCGCGCGGGATGCTCACAGTCAGGCTGCTGACCGCATCCCGCTGCCCGTAACGTTTGGTGAGACCCTCGGTGACAATCACGCGGGCACAGTAGCGGTGTTGACGTCAGAGACCTTGCCCAGGAGGGGCGGCATTTAGCCTGCCGGATTGACTGCCTCCACCTCGCCGGCTCCGGCTCGCATCCCTATGAACTAGTCACTCGCATCAAAGGCGCAGAGATCGGGTATCGCGAAACTTCGCGGCTATGCTCGCCGCCCGGAGAGGTGTCCGAGTGGTTGAAGGCCCTCGCGCTCGCAGCCTGCGGGTCCGGCTCGACCGACACCGGTTCGACCGACACCGCCAATAGGGCCTCCGCCGCGACGGACCCTTCGACGCCCGCTCCACCGCCGGACTGCGCCTATCGGGTCCAAACGGCCGGCGGCAGCACCATCATCGATGTCGTCGGGGCCTCCGATTCGTGCGAGACGATCCGCGGCACCCTCAACGGCAAGCTCACCCCGCTCAACGCCCTGGCCGTCCAGATAGGCAGTTGCCACGTGAATTGAGCTCTTAGCTTAGTCCCGGCGTAGCCATGATCTACCGGCAGCCGCCCGGGCGCCTCGGACCCGTCTGGAGGGGCAAATGGGCGATCTGTCGGCCCATTTGCCCCTCATCAACCGCAGCGGAAACTAGTTCTTCACCACCTCGACGTTGGTGAAAATGTCCGTGTTCCCGATACCGGTCCGTGCGATCTGGGTGGTGCGTCCGTCGGCCCACGTCGGGTAGATGCGGGTGGTCGACGCGTTGACACCGATGTAATCCCCTATGAAGGCCCCGCTCTTGAAGAAGCTGAGATTGGGGTCCCACGACTTCGTGCTGATGTCCTGGTTGGGCCAGTGGATCCCATCCTTTGAGATGGCTTGGAACGTCTCGATCTTGGTGTTCTTCGGATCGTTCCTGCGGTCGTACCAGATGGCCACCCACCTGCCATCAGCGAGCGATGTCAGAGATGGGAAGAACTGGTCGTTCGGTGCGGGTTGTCCCCCTGACGTCACGCTGATGTAGAGCATCGACGTCCACGTCCTGCCACCGTCGGCAGACTGCTCGAACGAGACGTTGGCGCCTGACTTCTTCAAGTCACGACCGTTCTGGTAGTCGAAGCCGAGCACACCTGTCGCGCCGTTGAACCAGAAGCCCGGGGAAGCCGGCGCCCTGAACTTCGTCGGTGGGAGAAGGTCACCGAGGTCTGGGTTGTCCTTGAAATCACCCGGATGGTCGATCTGCACCGGATGCGCCAGGAAAGTCGCGCCGCCGCTCGTCGACTTCTGCATTTCGAAGTGGTGATCCAAGCCGCTGTTGCAATCCTCGAGTGCATAAGCAATATCCAGGGTACCGTTGCTTTCGACTTGCGGACGCGCCCACTGGTTGGCGGAGCGACCCGTACCGGGACCGTTGGGTTGGTCGGGCACGACCTTGGTATGTTGGAAGACGGTCAGACGGGGGTTGTATGTCGGTACGTCGTCCGTGTAATCAAGCTGCACGGGGCAGTAGTCGCTGAACCCAGTTGGCAACATGTGGAACTTGACGTGGGTGACGTAGATTCGCCCGTAGTGGGGGCGTGTCGGGTGGTTGTCGACGGTGACTTGGTTGGTGTCGTGGAAGATCGAGCTATCGACGGTGCCCGTGCCGTAGTTGAAGTTCGATGCGACCAGGCCTGACTGTTGACCCGGCGTCCAGCTGCGCCCATTGTCAATCGACTTGTACAGCTGAACCTCGGAAACTGGCGACGCCCTGAAAAAGCAGAGCTGAACGAAATAGAAAGCGCGGTCTCGCTGGCTGTATGCGAACCACGGATCGCCGCCATTGCAAAAGTCCCTGGTTCCAGCGAACTCAGGGTTGACCCGAATCGTTCCCCACTTGTTGCCGCCGTCAGACGTGTACATTACGGTGACACCGCCCGAGACGTAATCGTTGGATCCAGCGACCGCGATGTTTGGGTTGTCCAAGCTGACCGTGACATTGGTCTCGTTCTGCGGCAGGGGCGGATTGCTGTTCGTGTCCATCTGAACGTTGTGGAGGCTGCCAGTCGACGAGGAGGATGTACCCGCGGCCAATGCTGCCTTAGCATGGCTAGCCTGGGCCTGCGCCACCTCGTTTGACGCGTACGCTCGTACGCCGGCGGTTATACCTCCGGGATACTTGTTCACATGCGTGACCCAGAGCGGCACGGACCCTGTTGCCGCGTGCGTCGGGGCGCCCGTCACGCCCGAACTCAGTGCCGTCGCCACGGCTGTGCCCAAGAAAAGCAGCCGATAGCGCGTCTTCATGGTTTCCTCCCCCTAAACCTTTCCCCACTCACGTGGCGGATCCCCCAAAGCTGGGAGGCGGCGATGATACGACCTGTGGAAGTCAGCCTGCGCGCGGGTGACCCATGGCCTCGGTCAGCCCGCTGAAAGTGCAATCAGGTTGGGTGCGATAGCTCCGGACGTACCGCTCTAGCTGATGGGTTCGGCGCCGCCCTAACTGGTCGGCGGCGGCGGTGGAGGCGGCGGGTAGAGAGGTGGAGGCTTGGGGCCGGGTGGACGACGGCGGTTGCGCTGAAAGGCGAGGACTAACCACACAACAGCGGCAGTGAGCACGATCATGAGGATGAACAAAATGAGGTTGGGCAGCAGGATGGACATACCCGCGACAGTACGTCCAAGAGGGCGCCAGAACAAGCCTGCGGGCGGGTGACACACGGCCTCGGTCAGCCCAGTGAAAGTGCAATTAGGTTGCGAGCTTTGTTACCGGCGGGCGGCTCGAAGGCAGAACCCAAGTTGCGGAGTCACTGATGCCCACCTGGACCCGATCCGCGAGGCCAATTCGGATCGTCCTAGTCGCCGTCGCGGTGGTCGTAGAACTTGAGCCGCTCCGGCAGGAGTGAATCGAGCAGCGTCCCCTTCCAGTCGAGAAGGACCGCATGCAAACCCGCCGTATTGCATGCCCGTACCGCCTCGCCGGGGAGAGGTGCCCCGACCGTGGCTTCGAGGCCGCGGAGCTGCTCACGCAGACCAAGATCGAGGGTGCACTCGCCGTTGAGGTTGCGTTCCTCAAGAAGGTTGATGAAGTCATCCACCGGAGCGAGCCGGTGCCGGAGCCGCAGGGCACCTAGCCTGTCTCGCGGCGAGCCGACGCGCCGACCCCACACCGCCCGCGCCGTGTCGTTAGATTCTCTCGTACGTGTCGAACTCATCGCTCCCCCCGAACGAATCGATCGTGCCACTATAGCACGGCCCGGCTTGCGGGCGCACGGTGTTCTGAGGGTCGGCGTACGGCTCATTTTTCGCACCGACCTGCAAGAAGGTGCGGAGCAGGTTCGCGAGGTGGATGACCGCGACGGCGGCAATGCCGGCATCTTCGATGAATCGGTCGAGACGTTGCTTCGTGGTTGGCGCCAGGCGGCATAACCTCACCCTCCGATAAGTCATTCCGCACCAGCGCGCCCGGCGTGTTCGCGGCCGGCG
>CATPAP010000122.1 GCA_955651875.1 Candidatus Dormiibacterota bacterium | reverse complement strand
GTCCGTACCCTGCGGATCTCACCCATCACCGGCAGGATAGCTGTCAGACCAGATCGCGATGACTGCGGTTTCAAGGGTGCAGGGTGGCGCGGGGAAGGACACCCCGCTCTGCGCGAGAGTGTCGGAAAGTTACCTGCGCTCTTCCTTCGGTAACCGTCCTGACGAGCGAACGGAGGCGCAGCATCACGGCGGAACGGGCTCGACCTGGCCCTCCACTTCGAGGCTGCCCTGCGATTGGCCAGGAATGGTTTGGCGAACGGGTCCAAGTTCGGCCGCTTGCCGTCAGCGCAGCCGATCCCCTCCTGGGTCAAGCCAGGGTTGGCGCGCCTCCACCAGGAGCTCGCTCCAGGCCAGTGTCCCGGGGCCAGAAACTCGCTCCCGCAGCGAAACACCGCCATGATCTCGGGAGTCGACTGCAACCTGCGCGCGTCAAGATAGGAGGATCGGCGAATGGAACCATCGGAGCATAAGGATCAAACGGAGCCACCGCCAGATTCGGACGTGGCGCAGTGGGTGTACGGGACGATCCAGATCACCGGCGCTGGCGTCGTTGTTACCCGACGGCACACGCGTCACTTCGGGAGGGGGAATCGCGAGGTTCGCGAGGCTCTCCCCCTCGACGCTATCAGCAGTGCCGAAATGCACGGCTCCATTCTCACGCTCTCCCTGCAGGTTACATACAAGAACGCCAAGGACTTCGAACGCGACGCAACTTGGATGTCCACCGTCGGGTGGGTTGTGCAAGGCCAGAGCCAAGCGGGTGACACGGTCAAGGTCGGCGGGACACTCATGCAGGGCGCGCTGACCGGCGGCGCGGGGCTGCTGCTCATGGGGCGGTCGAAGAAGTCGGGCGAGATCGTGGTCACATGGGTGAAGGCGCAGCCGAGCGTCGAGGTACCGTCTGCGTCGATTGCGGCACCGCCCGAGCCTGCTACCTCCCCGCGTGAATCAGTAAGCGCTCAACTTCGCGAACTTGCTCAACTCCATAATGAAGGCGTTCTGACCGACGAAGAGTTCGATGCGAAGAAGGCTGAACTGCTCACTCGCATGTGACCGCCCAGTGGTACTGGGTGTCCTAGTGGACATGCTCATCGCGATGGCGGCGATCACCGGGGGTGCGGTCGCTGCGGGCCGCGACAAACTTGCGGTGGTCGGAACGGTCTTCGGGGCAGCCCATTCACACTCGCGGCTGTCGCAGCGGGGCGGGCGCTAACGGGGCGACCCGAGAGCGTCCACGACACCTCAGCAGATGCAGGAAGCGGGCGGTCCGTCACAGTCCTCCAGATCATTCAGAGAGAAACGAGACTTCATCACTTTCCGCGTTCGACACTGAAGCCGGCGGCATGGAGGTTCTCTGGCTAGCTTCAGTTCACGGGAAAACTGGGCCAGGACGTTCTGAAGCAGAGACTTCAGACTTTCAGCGGCTGACGAGTCGCCGGGATCCCATGCGAAGTCCCGCCGGCATCTTCTGTTAGGCCAGAGTTCCGCAAGATCGTGCCGACCGCGAAGCCCACCACGACGGCGAGAGCCACGCTCATGCGTGCTTCGCGCGCGTCGCGTTGTGGCGATCGATCGCCAGGCGCTCGATGCGGTCGGCCTCCGCCTGCTCGTACGGAGTCGCCTTTCAGATATCGGGGGTTGCGTGCCTTGCACCAACCGGCGCGGAGAGGATGCGGCTTGCCGCACGCCGCGCAGTTGATGAGGTAGCCCATCAGGAGACACCGTTACCGTGTTGGTAACGGTGTCGGCGCGGGCGAGGCCACCGGCTGAGTGCGTGGCCGTTGGTCGTCTTCCTCGCGGTAGATGCTTTAGCCAGGCTTAGCAAGTCGTCCCCCCTCACCAACGGTGGGGAAACTCCACCGCATCACCCAAAGGCGTCAAACGCCACGATGAGGAGTTAGGGCGGTCCAACCTCGAACCCTCGAGGCCATCCCTGCCGCAGTGCTCCTTCTGTGTCACCAATGACGTGGAAGACCTCAGTTAGAGTGGGCCACGTGACTGTCGTCCGCACCCTCGATCCCAGCGGCTCCGTCCGCATCGACGGCGATGACCTTCTGATCGGCACCGATTTCGTGAAGGGCCATCTCAGCCACACCGCCGCCAGCGAACGGCGGATCGCTATCGCGGAGATCGAGACTGTCCTGTTGGCCGTCGATAGCCAAAGCCCGGCGATGGCGGTGCAGACGTCTGATCAAGTCATCGGCTGGCATGTGCAGCGTGGATCTGAGTCTGATCCCAGCGGGGAACTCGCTAAAGAGATGGCAACGCTCAATCACAGCGTCGACGCCAGGTACGTCGCGGAATTGCCGGATAGCGTTCAGTGGCTTAAGGCTGGAGCGAAGATGGGCTTCAAGGCGAGTGTGTCTCACGACGCGCAGCGACTCCGAGAGCAGCCGCGGCGGGATGGGGATGCGAGCCAGACCACGCCTGAAGCCACAGTCAAGGTCTACAAGACGGCGAAGGACTACGAAAAGGACGCGCCGAAAATGTACCGCGACGGTTGGCACGTTGAAGGTCAGTCGGCCCGCACCAAGAAATGGAGCATGACCACCGGCTTCTTCACGAACAAGCAGATCACCACGATCACCTGGGTGCGTTGGGGGGAAATGGCAATGAGTCAGACCACGCCAAGCCGCGAGGTCAAGATCGAGAAGTACAAGTCGCCGCGCAAGTACAAGCGTGGCGTCGAGCAGATGTACCGCGAAGGCTGGTCGATCGGCGGCGAAACGTCCCGGCGCAGGCGGTGGTCTTGGATGACCGGCATCCTGACGCGCAAGCAGGTCATCACCGTGACGTGGGTTCGTCTCAAGCGCCACGGTCATCACTTCCGCGTTGCCACCCACGCGTAGCCCTGTCTCTCGGCCTCTGGCTGAGCGAACCCGGTTGACGGCGGGGCCCTGGTCGTGGTACTCCGCGTTTCCGGACCAACACATGGAGGTGACGCGATGCACGTACGGAAGACGGCAACCAAGGGCTCCCCAGATCAAGTCGACAATGCCAAACGGGTCATCGAGACCCAGGTGATCCCGAAAGCCAAGGATATTCCCGGGTTCAAGGGCGGCTACTGGCTCATCAACCGGGAGACGGGTGAGGGAGTGTCCTATAC
>CATPAP010000121.1 GCA_955651875.1 Candidatus Dormiibacterota bacterium | reverse complement strand
GTGTCGCGCAGCGCGTACTCCACGTACACCTGCGAGCCGAGGAGCAGCACGCCGCGGGCGTCGTCGGGAAGGGTGAGCCCGTGCAGGCGCTCGAGCAGGCCGCGCCAACCCTGCTCGAACATGGCGTCGTAGATGGCGTTCTTGGACGCGAAATACGTGTACAGCGACGGCTGGCGCATCCCGACCTGCGCGGCGAGGTCGCGCATGGCGATGCCACCCAGGCCGTGACGCCGGGCCAGTGCCCACGCCGCCTCGAGGATCTCCTCGCGGGTGCTGTGGTGGCGACGAGCCTTCCGATCGACAATCGCTGTACCTATCATGGATAGGAGATCGTGAAGGTCGCGGGCGCGGATGTCAAGAGCCGTGAGGCCGGGTCGCACCGACGGCCCTACAATCCGGCCTCGTGGCCGCGCAGACGCCTGTTACGGGTTCCGCCCCCGCCCCCGCGGCCGCGCCTGCGCCTCCCACGCCTGAGGAGTGCACGCATCCCGCGCCCGTTGTTGGGGTCATGGCCCACGAATTCTCGACGTACGAGGGCGCCATCGGGCCGGAGGGGACGCGGCGCACATCGACGTACTACGGGCCGGTGCTCGGCGGCCTGCCGATCAGCGCGTGGCACTGCGAGACGTGCGGGCTGCTCCGCCTCACCTTCCTCGACGGTCGCAAGGAGGAGCGCCGCCTTTACCCCGGCCCGCAACCGGGAATGCTCGCCGCGCCGACCTCGTTCGATCCCGAGCAGGTGGCTTTCGGCATGCAGGCGCGGGTGAGCGGCATCACCGTGCCGCTCTCGATGTACGGCGAGCTCACTGCCCCCTACCAGCCGGCGCCATTCACGCCGCCGTGGGAGGGCATCGAGCTGCCCGCGTGGGGAGCGCTCACCTGGATGTCGGTGGCCGGGCTCGGCATCGTCATGCTCGGCCTGTTCATCACCGGCGTCCTTGCCGTCTACACCTACACCACGCCGGATGCGCTGGGTCCGGTCGCCACCATCACCGGGCTCACCTTCCTCGCCGTCCTGCTCATGCAGCTGGCGGGCGCCGCGCAGCGCCACTGGTTCCCCTTCCCGACCCTGGCGCCGTCCATCGCGATGACCCAGCGCGTCAAGACCAAGCTCGATGGTGCGACCAGGGCGATGGTGACGCTGCTGACACTGACCATCGTCGGGCTGTTCATCGCGGCGATCCTGGCCGTCTACACGTATTCGACGTCGGCGGCTGAACTGCCCGTCGTTGTCCTCACCTCGATCTTCGCGATCGGAGCCGTCGTGGTCGGGCTCGGTTCGGCCATCGCCCGTCGCACGCGCGGTCACTGACGGCCCATGGGGCTGAAGGCGCCGCCCGACCAGGACGTGGTCGTGGTCGGCGCGAGCGGCGACCTGAGCGCGCGCAAGCTGCTCCCCGCGCTCTACAACCTGTCGGCAGAGGGCCTGCTCCCCAGACGCGGCAGCATCGTCGGCGCGGCGCCGGTCGACATGGACGACGCGGCGTTCGTCGACTTCGCGCGCGACTCGGTGCACAAGTACTCGCGCACCAAGCCGACGGCCACGGCGCTCGACGCCTTCTGCAAACGGCTCCGCTTCGTGCGCCTCGATCCCAAGGCGGCGCTGCGCGACCTGCGCGCGGCGCTCAAGCGTCCGCGCCGCGTGGTGTACCTCGCGGTGCCGCCGTCGGCGTTCGAGACGCTGATCCTCCAGCTCGGCGCCGCGGACCTCGGCGCGGGCACATCGCTGATCATCGAGAAGCCGTTCGGACACGACCTCGCCTCGGCGCGAAAGCTCAACCGGACGATCCACACCGTGCTCCCCGAGCAGCGGATCTTCCGCATCGACCACTACCTCGGCAAGGAGACGGTGCAGAACCTCCTCATCTTCCGCTTCGGCAACTCCGTCTTCGAGCGCATCTGGAACCGCGACGCCATCGCCCGCGTCGAGATCACCGTTGCGGAGTCACTCGGGGTCGAGCACCGCGGCGCCTTCTACGAGCAGACCGGCGCCATCCGCGACATTGTGCAGAACCACGTGTTCCAGGTCGTGGCGATCACCGCGATGGAGCCTCCGGTGTCGTTCGATGCCGAGGCCATCAGCAACGAAAAGGTCAAGGTGCTGCGCGCACTCCAGCCGCTCGATCCCGCCGCGGTGGTGCGCGGCCAGTACACGGCGGGGACGATCAGTGGCCAGCCGGTGGCCGGCTACCGGAGCGAGCCTGGCGTCGACCCCAAGTCCACCACCGAAACGTACGCGGCGATGCGGCTGCGCATCGACAGCTGGCGCTGGTCGGGAGTGCCGTTCTTCGTGCGCACCGGCAAGCGCATGGCGATACGGGACACGCGCATCGTCATCACCTTCCGCGAGGTGCCCCTGCACCTCTTCGCCGGCACCGGCGTCAGCGCGGTCGACAGCAACCGCCTGGTGGTGCGCATCCAGCCCGACGAGGGCATCGCGGTGACCTTCGTCGCCAAGGTCCCGGGGCCTGAGGTGACCATCCAGCCGGTCAACATGAATTTCACGTACGGGAGCGCGTTCAAGACGTCGCCGCCCGAGGCGTACGAGCGGCTCCTCCACGACGCGCTCGACGGCGACCACACCCTGTTCATCCGGGAGGACGAAGTGGAGCGCGGCTGGGCGGTGGTGCAGCCGGTGCTCGACCAGCCGCCGCCGATCGTCCGCTACGGCGCGGGATCGTGGGGACCGAAGGCCGCCGACGCGCTGGTGGCGCCGTTGCACTGGCATGAGCCCGGCGAGGGCGACGGGCTGTGAGCACACTGGTCGGCGTCGACCTCGGCGGCACCAACATC
>CATPAP010000120.1 GCA_955651875.1 Candidatus Dormiibacterota bacterium | reverse complement strand
TGCTGGCGATGCTCGCCGAGACCGCGGGGCCGATCTGCGTGTGCGACTTCACGGCCGCGTTCGACCTCGGCCAGCCCACCGTCAGCCACCACCTTGCCAAGCTGCGCGACACCGGCCTGGTGACCAGCTCCAAGCAGGGCATCTGGGCGTTCTACGAGCTGGCGTCACAGCTGCCCGACATCGCGGAGGCCGTGCTCAGCGAGCTCGCCTAGGCATCCGGCCGGTCAGTACGCGTCGCGACGCAGTCATCAGCGCGGCGGTAGCGGCACGGCGTTGCCGGACACGCGGATGCCGCCGTCACCCGGCTCGATGTCGACGAGGATCAGGCTGGGCCGGCCCATGTCGTCACCCTGGTGGATGACGATGCGCGCGGGCGGCTGCACCAGGCCGAGATCGCGCAGGTAGGCGCCGAAGGCGGCGGCCGCCGCGCCCGTCGCGGGGTCCTCGACAACGCCGCCGACCGCGAAGGGCGCGCGCACATGAAACAGGTCGCGGTCCTCTCGCCACACCACCTGCGGTGTGGTCCATCCCTCGCGCGTCATCAGGCTGCGCATGCGCTCGAAGTCGTAGGACATGCGCGAGAGCAGGGCACGCGAACGCACTCCGAAGACGAGGTGATGAGCGCCGGCGAACGCGGTGCGCGGGGGGAGCTGAGGATCGACGTCGTCCTCGCTCCAGGCCAGCGCAGCCAGGACCTCGGCGACAGCATCGTGCGCGGCCGCGGTCACCGACGGCTTCACGCTGGTCAGCGTGGCCAGGGCCCAGCCGTTCCCATCGACCCCGACGTGCACGCGCACCTCGCCATTCTGCGTCTGGAAGCGCAGCTCACCGGTGGTGCCGCGGTCGGCCAGGGCGATCGCGGATGCGATGGTCGCGTGCCCGCAGAACGGCACCTCGGCGGCGGGGCTGAAGTAGCGAACCCGGTAGGTCCCCGCGCCCCCCAGCGGCCAGAGGAAGGCGGTCTCGCTGTAGCCGACCTCGGCCGCGATGGCTAGCATGTCGGCGTCCCCGAGCTCGCCGGCGTCCAGGACGACCCCGGCGGGGTTGCCACCCGACGGGTCGTGCGCGAACGCGGTGTAGCGGAGCACGTCGACGCCGTCGGTCACCTCAGACCGGATGATGCGCGGTGCGCGTTTTCAGTGATTTTGGAGGCGCCTCACAGCGCGGGCACGCCACGACGGCCGACCGGTGCGGCGCTCGACCAGGTCCGCGCTGCGCATGGCGCGCACGCCGAGGTTGACGGCGAGCCAGCGCAGCGGCTCCGGCTCCCAGCGTCGCGAGCGGTGCTGAACCCAGGGCAGGCGGGTCAACGGTGTGTCGAGGCCGAAGATGAGGTCGGCCAGCGTGCGCCCGGCGACGTTGCTGGCGCTCACCCCGTCCCCGACGTACCCCCCCGCCCATGCCACGCCGGTGGTGCGGTCGATGGCCACCGAGGGAAACCAGTCCCTGGCAACACCGATGGGACCACCCCAGCGATGGGTGACCGCCACACCGCGGGTCTGCGGGAACAGCTCATGCAGCGTCTGCTCGAGCGCGTCGAAGACCGCCGGTTCGCTGTCGAAGTCGTCGGTGACACGCGAGCCGAAGTGGTACGGCGCGCCCCGTCCGCCGAACGCGATACGGCCATCTGCGGTGCGCTGCGCATAGATGATGAGGTGCCGTCCGTCGGCGACCGTCTCGCCGCGCGACCAGCCGATGTCCGCCCATGTGCTCTCCGGCAAGGGCGCGGTCGCGATCATCAGCGAGTACAGGGGCAGGAGGGCGCGACGCTCGCCGCGGAGCCCCGTCGTGTACGCCTCCGTGGCGCGCACCACGGTCTTCGCGCGCACCGTGCCGCGTGTGGTGATCGCCCGGTGCGGCGCCACGGAGAGCACCGCGGTCTGCTCGACGATCCGTGCGCCAAGTCCCTCCACGGCGCGTGCCAGGCCGCGGACCAGCTTGCCCGGATGGATGCGCGCGCAGTTGGGTGTGTAGGTGCCTCCCCGGCAGTCTGAGATGCGCAGGTGATGCTGCACATCCGCGGCGTCCAGCCAGCGCAGCGCGAGGTCGGGATCGTCGCGCTGCCGCGAGGCGGCGACCGCCTGGCGCATGGCCTCCTCCTGCACCGCGGTGCGGGCGACCCGCAGGCAGCCGCCGCGGAGCATGTCGGCGTCGATGTGCTCGCGAGCCACGGTCGCTGCGATGTCGTCGATCCCCTCCACGAGGGCGCGGTGCATCGCGTTTGCCGCAGCTGTGCCGTCGCCTTCGCGCGCGACCCGCTCCCACGACACCGGGAAGAGATCGCTGGCCCAGCCGCCGTTGCGACCGCTCGCTCCGAACCCGGCGATCTCGCGCTCCAGGAGCACGACGTTCAGGGAAGGGTCGTGTTGCAGCAGGGCGTACGCGGTCCAGAGCCCGGTGTAGCCCGCCCCGACAATGGCGACGTCGACCTCGGTGCCACCGTCGAGCGGCGGTCGCGGGGTCAGGTCGTCGTCCACGGTGTCCAGCCAGAGGCTGACGCCGCGGTACCGCTGTGACGCCGCCGTGCTCACGCCTCGATGTTGGACATCACGTGCTTGATCCGCGTGTAGTCCTCGAATCCGTACATCGACAGGTCCTTGCCGTACCCGGAGTGCTTGAAGCCGCCGTGCGGCATCTCCGACACCAGCGGGATGTGGGTGTTGATCCACACGCAGCCGAAATCGAGCTGGCGGGCCATGCGCATGGCCCGGCCGTGGTCGCGCGTCCATACGCTCGATGCCAGCCCGTACTCGACACTGTTGGCCCACCGCAGGGCCTCGTCCTCGTCGGTGAAGCGCT
>CATPAP010000119.1 GCA_955651875.1 Candidatus Dormiibacterota bacterium | reverse complement strand
TCATCGATGACGACCCGTCCATGCACGACATCCTCGCAGTCCTCGGCCATCAGCATGGTTTCGGCATCCAGTTCGCCGAGGATGGGCTGGACGGCGTGCGCCTCGCTGAGCAGAACGACGTCGACCTCATCGTTCTCGATCTCAACCTTCCGGGTCTCACCGGCTTCGACGTGTGTCGCCGCATCCGCTCGGCCGGCATCGAGATCCCCATCGTGATGGTGTCGGCGAGTTCCGACCCGGTCGACGTCGTCGTCGGGCTCGAGATCGGCGCCGACGACTACGTCACCAAGCCCTTCGAGATCCGCGAGCTCGCGGCGCGTATCAACGCCAAGCTGCGGCGGCAGCGCACCAGCCAGTCGCAGGTGCGTCCCGGCCGCCTCAAGTTCCCTGGGCTGATCGTCGACGTGGGCCGCCACGAGGTCCTCCGCGACGGTCAATCGGTGACGCTGACGCCGACCGAGTTCGACCTTCTCGCACTGCTATCCGCCTCGCCCGGCCGGGTAATCTCGCGCACCGAGATGATCCAGAAGGTGTGGGGCCAGGGTGCCGACCTGGACCTGCGCAGCGTCGACGCTCACGTGTACCGACTGCGCCGCAAGATCGAGCCCGATGGACCGCGGCCGACCTACATTCACGCCGTGCCCGGCATCGGCTATCGCTTCGAACGCCGGGGCCTGACGGATCGCCTCTCGCGCGCGCAGGACGACGGCGACGTGGTGGACGACGAGGCCGTCGCCCAGTAGTTCCGCTCTACCCCGCCGTGGCGACGGCGGGCGATCAGACGGGCGAGATCCTGCGTGGAGCGCGACGGCGCCGGCGCGCCTGTTCCTGGGCGAGAAGAACCCACTGGCCACGCTCGTTGAGGGCAGCCGGTCGCACATCGACGACCCGACTCGCCAGCAACGAAAGGCTGCGCCCCTGGGGAAGGACGAAGTCGAGGCACGAGGTGGCCTCGCCGTCCCAGCGCCGGCGTTCGCACATACCCTCGAACACGAGGAGGCTCCGACTCACCCGCCGCGATTGCGCGCCGCCTGCAACATAGGCGACGCGGTACATCTCACCCACGCGCAGGCCGAAGCGCTCGACCACGCTGCGATCGCGGACAATGCGGCCTCGGCGCATCGGAGGGGGGTCGGACGAGCCCGGTACAGTTGCCGCGTTTGGTGCGTCCACGGCAGGATTATCCGTCAGCAACGGTCAGCCATCCGTCCATGACGGGTCACACCGGGGTAACGGGATCGTCCACCTTTGCCGACCCTCGCTCGGCGCCTGGCGTGTCCGCGACGAGGCGCCCCCGATGCCGTGGAATTGTGTCAAACCGTCGTTGCCGCGCCACTTTTCGGTGACGCTCGCGCGATGACGTTCGCCGGGCCGAACTTAGAATCGAGCACATGGCAACTCCGTCTCACATCATGATGCTGCGCGAGATCACCGCCGCCGGCGACCGCGAGCGGACCGGGGCCATCGACGTCGAATGGAAGGGCGCGCACGCGAGCCTGTTCTTCATGTTCGGCCACCCCAGTCATATCGTCTTCGAGAGCCCTGACGGCCGCACGCTCGTCGGCAACGAGGCGCTGACCAAGCTGGTTGCCGAGCTCCCCACCGAGTTTCGGGTCGCTCCATGGCGCCGCGCCATGGTCACTGAGGACACACTGCGTCTCAGCGCGGACGACCTCATGGCCCTCTTCGAGGCTGATGCACGGGGCAAATCCAACGGACATGCCAACGCAGCTGCCCTGGACCCGCCGGGGCAGGACGGCCCGGGCGCCATCATCTTCGAGCACGCCGTGGATGCTGCGCCAGCCGCTCAGGAAGGCGGAGATGCGGATGGGCTGGCGCCGCCGCCCCCACCTGCCGCCTCTGCGGGCGCAGGCCATCCGACATTCGGCGTTAAGGACTTTCCCCTTCTGCCGCTCGGTCCGGTGCTCTGGTCGGACGCGATGGCCAACGTGGTCAACCTCGAGGCCGTGGTGCCGCGCCTGCCCGACTGCCTACTCGTGCTCACCGGTCCCGACCACCAGGCGGCGGCGCTCGTCGCCGGCGGCGCCATCGCCGACGCCGTCTGGGTCAGTGGCAACAGCGGCCTGCTCGGCGACGACGCCGCGGTGGCGCTGATGACCTCGAGGGAGGGACATCTCGCCGCGCACCGTATCGACGATCCACGCCTGGTCGCGACGCTTCCCGTGCTCTGGCGGGGTCCGCGAGTCGCCGAGGGCCTTTCCGCGGGCTGGTTGCACAGCGAGGACATCGTTGCGGACGTGAAGGCGTCGGGACGCACGTGCGCGCTCCTCTTCGACGCCGGTGAGAAGGGTGTCGCCCTCTTTCACGAGGGCGTGCTCGTCGCCGCCTACACCCGCGAGCACCGCCGGCCCGCCACAACGATGACCGCGCTGCGCAGCCTGCTCCGCGAGCCCCGCGCACGGATCACCGTCGCCGGCGACCTCGGCGCACCGCCGGAGCCGGAGACAGCCGAGCAGCCGGCGTCCACCACCGAGGACGAAGCGACTGCCGACGCGGTCGCGGCGGCCGCCGCCGCAGCGCCTGAACCGCCTGCCTCAGAGGTTGTCGCCGAGTCGGACGCCTCTGCCGCCACCGCCGAGTCCGCTGCGACGACGGATGTCCACGAGGTCACCGAGGCCGACGCGACGGAGGCCGCCGACGACAGCGCGACCACCGCTGTCTCCGCTCTCGACGAGCCGGCGGCGCCAGAGCCTGTGACCGAGGCGGGTGCGGCCAGCGTCGAGATCGGCCTCGAGCCCGCGGCCACCGAGCCGAGGATGGCCGAGACATCCGGCGACATCGAGGCCACGGCCGCGGAGATCGAGTCCGAGACTGCGGTGTTCAGCATCGCCTCGCTGGAGCCCGAGGCGGCCGCCGAGCTCGACGCCCTGGCGCAGGTGGAGGCCCGCGAGGCCAAGGAATTCGTGCCGCCGCGGCTGGACATCGACGTCGACGCGCTGCGCACCGAGCTGACCGACATCGCCGTGGCGTGGCTGAGCGCGGGCGATGCGGCGCCGGTTGCGATGGCGATCGCGGAGACCCGTCCCGGGGTGGACGATTTCGTGTCGACCATCGCCGCGATCGGCGTGATGCAGATCCCGGGGCACGAGGCCGCTGTGGTTCGCGCCATGGCCCGGGAGATGCACTATCGAGCTAGCGAGGTCCTCTGTGGCGTCTGAGCGACGCACATGAACCTGCAGCACATCATCGACACCATCCGCGGTCAGCCGGTGATCGCGATCGGGGTCGTCGCGGCGGTGCTGGCGATCCTCTGCGTCGCGCTCGCTGCGTGGGTGGAGAGGCTTAAGGACCGCCTCCACGTCGCGCAGGCGGCAGCCGAGGATGCGGCCAAGGCTGCCGCGCTCGCGGCGCCCGGCGGGATCGATCCCGACGTGGTTGTGCAACTGCTGCGCACCGGGGAGCGCCCGACGCTCGATGCCGTGTACACGACCATGCAGCAGCGAGCCGGCGAGGGCGGCCAGCGACCGCGCTAGCGGTCTACGCGTCCCGTCTGCGCAGCAGCTTGCGGTCGGCCGAGGTCACAGCGATCCACGCCGCCTTCCAGGTCACCTCGACGGCCTCCTCGCGCAGACGCAGCATGGTGGCGTGCGCCGAGCCGTCGACCAGATCGCCGGTCCGCGTCCCCCAGCCATCTGGTGACGCGGACGCAACCGCCCGCTCCGCGGGACCACGCACCAGCCATGGCGGTTCAGCGCTGGAGTTGAATGGCACGGCGGGGGTTGCTGTGGTGAGCGTGAAGGCAGGCCTGACCTCGGCCGCCGCGTGGGCACTGCCGCTTGAGGGAGCGGGTTCGCGCGGAGGCGCCCCGACGGCGAGGGCATCCACGGGGTCGGACGGGGCCACACCCTCGGGCTCGCGGATGACGAACTCGCGGATGACGAAGTCGTCGGCGGGGAGGGACGGCGACGTCGCGGGGACGGGCATGAGCGATGGCGAGGGCGGCGGCACCGCATCGCGACCGCCGGGCACGAACGAGCCCACATGGCCATTGCCGCGCCCCGGGTCCGCCGTGCGCCGGGGCGCGATCGCGAAGTCGACGTCCTCGTCAGGCGCGGGAGCCGGCTTGCGATCGCGACCGAGATCCTGCGCCGCGAAGACCAGCTCATCATCGTCGGGCTGCGGTGGGATGACC
>CATPAP010000118.1 GCA_955651875.1 Candidatus Dormiibacterota bacterium | reverse complement strand
GTTCTGGATGGCGGTGGTGGTACCGGTGATGATGTGTGCGTCGACCTCGAGCCGGGTGCCCGCCATGCCGAGCGCGTCGCGCACACCCTCCTGGCCGTCGATGGTGAACTGCTGCGGAAGGACGTGGAGAATCTTGCGATCGGACGGGACGCTCACCGCACGGGCGGCCTCGACGGCGCGGGTGACGTCAGCGTCGCGCACCTCGCGGTGCCCCGCGGACACAGCCACCACCCCACGCGAGTTCTGGGAGGTGATGCTGGTGCCGGCCAGGCCGACCACCGCTGAGTCGACGGGCACGCCACTCATCTGCTCGGCCAGGTCGACCGCTTCGGCGACCGCCTCGGCAGCCCGGTCGATCTCGATGACCGCCCCTTTGCGGATCCCGCGAGAGGCGGCTTCGCCCACACCGATGACACGGAGCCCGGTGCTGTCCAACTCGGCGATGGCGCAGCAGACCTTCGTCGTTCCTAGATCGAGTGCAAAGACGCGGCGGGAACGGGTCACACTGGCCACGGAGTATAGCCGGAGCCCTCCCCTAAAGAAAGGGGTTAGCGGGGGCAAAACCGCAAGATGCTGAGTTTGCCTCCCGAGCATGCCACAAGATGTGGCCTGTGGAAGCCTACGCCCGAAGGAGTGCCAACGCGCCGAACCAGCCAATCCGACAGCCGTGCGGGGGCGGCCAGGACCCTCGTTTTAACGCAAACAGGGCCTCGCCACTGCACCTTCCGGACGAGGCCCTGCAGGCCGCGGCCCCTGTGGGGCCGCACGGCGCCGGCCATCATGCCACCGGCCGGTCGCCATGTAAACGGTTCAGCCGCCCGGCTCGAGCACCAGCTTGCCGTGGCGCTCTCCACCAGCAAGCGCGGCGAACGCCTCGGCGGCGGCGCTCAGCGGGCGCACGGAGTCGACCAGCGGGTGCAGCCGCCCCGTGGCGCAGAGCTCGACGACGCGCGCCAGCTCCTCGCGGGTTCCCATGGTGCTGCCGGCGATCGTCAGCTGGCGCCAAAAGATGCGGTTGAGCTGTGCTGGCGGGTTCGGGCCGCTGGTGGCGCCCGACACCACCACCGTCCCGCCCGGCCGCACCACCCGGAGCGAGAAGTCCCAGGTCGCCTCCCCCACCGTGTCGAGGACGGCGTCGACCCCGCCGTCGCTGGCCGCGACGACCTGCTTCACAGAGTCCCGGTCGGTGGTGAAGGCGGCTGTGGCTCCGAGCTCGACGGCGGTGCGTCGCTTGGCCTCATCGCGGGAGGTGGCGAACACCGTCAGGCCGTTGCCAGCAGCCATGACGATCACCGCGCTGGCCACGCCGCCCGTCGCGCCGTGCACCAGCACACGCTGACCCGGGCGCAGGCCGGCGCGCACGAAGAGCATGCGGTAGGCGGTGAGATACGCGGTCGGAAGGCACGCCGCGGCGACCAGGTCGACCGCCGCCGGCAGCCGGACGAGGTTGGCGACGGGCACCACCAGCCGCTCCGCTAGCGTGCCCGGGTAGGGCGGTTCACTGAGCAGCCCAACGCGTGGGCAGTGCAGCTCGTCTCCGCTCCGGCAGGCAGCGCACCTACCGCACGTCATCACCGCGTAGACGACCACGGCCGATCCCAGCGGGGGCGCGCCGTCGGGCACCTCGCTCTCTCCGTATGCGAGCACGGTGCCGGCGGCGTCACAGCCGAGTACCTGCGGCTCGGTGAGGGGGCGCGAGCCGACGCCTCGCAGTGTCCAGAGGTCGTGGTGGTTGAGGGAGGCGGCGCCGACGGCGATCAGAACCTCGCCGGGACCGGCCACCGGGTCGGGAATATTGGCGATCTCGAGGTTGTCCAGCGGTGTGTCACCGCCGTAACGCGCGGCGCGGACTGCTAGCACGGTTGGCAACGGTACCAGGACGATGGCGACGCCCCCCGCCCGTGGCCTTAACATCCGGGCATGCGCATCGACAGCCTCTTCACGCGCGGAGAGCCCCTCTTCTCCTTCGAGTTCTTCCCTCCGCAGAACGACGAGGGCGCAGAGCGACTGTTCGCCACCATCGCCGCGCTGCGCGAGCTCGAGCCTGCCTTCGTGTCAGTCACCCACGGGGCCGGGGGCAGCAGCCGTGATGACCGCACCGTGCGTTTCGTCCAACGCATTCGAGAGGAGACCGGCCTCCTGCCGATGGCGCATCTCACCTGTCGCGATTCCACGGTCGAGGACCTTCTCGCCGAGATCCGCCAGTATCGGGCTGCCGGCGTCGACAACGTGCTCGCGATTCGCGGCGATCCGCCCAACGGCCAGGGAGCATTCGTCGCGCCCGAAGGTGGGCTCAGCTTCGGCAGCGACCTGGTCCGCCTGCTCCACGACAACTCCGACATGTGCGTGGTCGCGGCCTGCTCCCCAGAGAAGCACATCGAATCGGCGTCCCTCGACCAGGACGTGGACGCCGCCCGCCACAAGGTCGAGGCGGGCGCGAGCTTCCTGATCACCCAGCTGTTCTTCGACAACCGCAGGTACTTCGACTTCGTGGTGCGCGCCCGCGAGGCCGGCGTCACCGTGCCCATCATCCCCGGCATCATGCCGATCACCAACGTGGACCAGGTGACCCGGTTCACGGCAAAGATCGGCGCCTCCATCCCGGCGCCGCTGCGTGACGCGCTCCAGGTGCGCGCCAACGACCCGGCTGCGGTGCTCCAGCTCGGCGTGGCCTGGGCGACGCTGCAGTGCACGGAGCTGCTCCGCGCCGGCGCCCCGGGCGTGCACTTCATCACCCTCAACCGCTCTCCGGCGACGCGTGCGATCCTCACCGCGCTGCGGATCGCCCGTCCCTGGGAGCCCGCGTGATGCGCTCAGCCGTGCCCGGTCGGTGAGGGCGGGGCGACACGGAACACCACCGGGCCCCGCGTCGGTGCAGCGGTAGGGGCGGGCGTCGGTGTGGGAGTGGGTGTCGCGGAGGCTGCCGGCGCCGGCGCCACGCTGATCGCCGGTGTCGTGGGCGGCAACGCGCCGCCGGCGATGTCGCTGCGCAGCGTCGCCGGCTCGCCGGGGTGGCCGCCGATGGTCGGCGCGGCAGGGTTCTCGACGTCGATGTAGCCGAACGTCGGATGGAGCAGGTCGACCCGTCCCTTGAGGGCGGCGAGGACGGCGAGCTGCTGCGGGATTGCGGCGAGGGCGTCGTTGCTGTCGAGGGCACCGAACACCGCTTGCCAGCCTGTGCTGGACCACGCCGACAGCACGTTGCTGCTGCTCAGCACGAAGACGTCCAACGAGCATCCATACACGGAGCGCCAGCGCTGTGCAGCGCTGGCGAGCAGATCGGGGAGACCGTCCATCAGGGGCTGCTGGGTGCTCCGCCGGTAGTCGAGAAGCAGCGCGACGCCCGGCCGTGCAGCTGCGGTCGAATCGGTGAACGGCAGCGTTGCGCCGTCCGCCGCGACGAACGTGGTCGCGGAGCCGTGTCTCAGGAGCACATCGGGGTGCCACTCCGTGACGGCGATGTGCACCGTCGACGGCAGCTGGGTGGTCACGGTGGCGCTGCGCACCCAGGGCAGCTGCGTGAGCCGCGACTCGATGGCCTCGCCGTCGACCACGAAGAGGCTCGACTGCGGCACCCGAGCGGCGGCCAGCACCGCATCGCGGCTCAGAAGGTGAGCGCCACTCACGTCGATTGTGTGCACGCGGAAGGTGGGGGCGGTGAGCAGGGCGGCAAGCGTCCCGACCTGCGCGACCAGAAGGGCCGCGGCGGCGAGGCGTCGCACCGTCGGCCCGCGACGGCGCTCGAGTGCGGCGGGTCGGATGTACGGCCGGTGGTGGCGGCGGCGCGGCGACGGTTGCAGCGGGACGCCCGCGGCCACGTGGAACCGGCGGCCCATGCGCGGTCCGTCCACGAGCCCGGCCGCGACGGCGCGGATCAGCGCGCGGCGCGCCCCGGCGTCGTCGAGAGGACGGCTTGTGGATGGGCGCTCGTGAATGTTCTGGGGCATCGATGGGAGGACGTGAGCGAGGACGTGTCGGCCCGGTGCGCCGGTCCGAACATTATGGGACCGATCCCCGCTCCGCGACCGCACGTCGCAGCGCGGGCGCTGGCGCGTTCAGGCCGCGCCGAGGTAGGTGTCGGGCAGGTCGTTCGCGAAGAGAACGGCGTCGCCCGCCACGGCGATGCGGCCGATCACCGCTGTCGCCTCCGCCAACGAGCGCACGACGTGGACACGGTCGTCGGCCATGCCGGCAGCGCGCAGACCGTCACGCAACGCCCGCGCCGGCCGCGCGTCCATCACGATGACGTGATCACAGACGCGGCCGGCGTGCTCCCCGTACCTGCGGTTCTCGGCGTCCTCCACCGCGCCGAGCTCCACCAGGCCCGGGGTGACCAGGATGCGAGACCCGGCCTCGACCTCGGCGAGCACCTCGAGACCGTTGTGCACCCCAACCGGGTTGGCGTTGTAGGAGTCGTCGATGACGGTGACGGCGTTGCCCGTCGGAATGGGCTGAAGGCGGTGCTCGACGGGGCGCAGTGAGGCGACCGACCCGAGCGCGGGCTCCATCGGCAGTCCGAGGCGATGGACGGTGGCGAGAGCGGCGGTGACGTTGAGCACCTGGTGGCGTCCGAGCAGGGGGACGGTGAGCTCGTAACGCAGGCCGGCGGCGCCCCAGCGCCACGTGAAGCGGGAGCCATGCCCCGTGATCTGGACGTTCTCGGCCACAACGTCGACGCCGTCGCCCTCGATGCCATAAGTCACGATCTCGCGTTGCGCTGCGCGCGCTCTCACAGCCAGCGCGGCGGTCTGCTCGTCGCCGCCGTACACGACCGCGAAACCGTCGGGCGGCAGGGCCTCGATGGTTTCGTAGAGAGCCGCGCCGATGCGGTCGACGGTGCCGAAACGCTCGAGGTGCTGGGGACCGACGGAGGTCAGCAGCGCGTGGCGCGGGCGTACCAGCGCGCAGATGGACGCGATCTCGCCGGGCGCGTACGCGTCCATCTCGACGATGAAGGTGCGGTGGCGCTCCTCGAGGACGTCGTTCACCGTCTTGGACACGCCCATCAGGGTGTTGAAGCTCTTCGGGGTCGCCAGCGTCGGTCCGTAGCGTTCGAGCATGTGGGCGAGGATGTGCTTGGTCGACGTCTTCCCGTAGCTGCCCGCAACCGCGATCACCAGGGGGTCGAAGCGGCCGAGGCGCTCGCGGGCTCGGCGCAGGAAGCCGCGGCGCACCCGCGTCTCGACCGGTGCATTGGCGGCGTTGGCGGCAACGAGGATGGTCATGCTCAGCAGTGGGATGCCGAACGACACCGCGGCGGCGAGCGCTCCGCCCACCCACACCGGCGCCAGCTCGATGGCGACGCATACACCCGCAGCGACGACGAGGGCCGTGAGCGCTGCGGTGGCCAGGAGCCGGCGCAGCCGCGGCGTGTAGACCAGCTCCTTCTTGGGCGGCAGCCATCGCCAGGCGAGGTGTCCCGCGACCATGCCTGCGATCCATGCGCCGGCGGCGCCGGCCCTCAGCCCGGGGCGCGCCGGGTTGGTGAGCGCGAAGACGGTCACCGCCGCGACCGCTGTCCCGGGCACGACCGCTGCTCGGTGCAGCAGCCAGGCACGGGTCCTCCCCCAGGCGAACAGGCGGTGCGCCTCGTACTCCTCGATCTGGAACATGCGCGCAGCGACGAGCACGGCGCGACCGAGTAGAGCCAGCCAGACCGCACCGGCAAGTCCATCGAGCGCGCTCTCGAGCACCGACATCACACAGCCTCACCGCGCAGGAAGACGTCGACAATGCGCGCGAAGCGATCAGGCTGCTCGGCGTACGCGAAATGCCCGCATCCCTCGAACACCACCAGGCCGCTGTCGGGGATGAGCTGCTCCATGGTGCGCGCGTCGCTCAGCGGGGTGTCAACGTCGCGCTCACCCCAGATCAGCAGTGTGGCGACGGTGAGGCGCGAGAGCGCAGCGCGCATGTCTGCGTTGACGAGCCGCACCATGCTGGCGCGCAAGGTGCCCGATGCCGCACGGTAGTCCTCACTACCGCGAGCGGTCGCACGCCGGCCCGCCGCCTCGCGGATGGCTGGGGGCAGCCAGCGTGAATGCGCGGCGGCGCGCAGCAGCTTGAAGGTCCGCACCCGCCACCAGTGGGCGAATCCGTGGCGGGACCGGATGCCCGCGCTGTCGGCAAGCACGAGGCGGCCGACTCTTTCGGGGTGAGCAGCCGCGAGGGCGATGGCGACGCGGCCCCCGTTGGAGTGACCCACGATGTGGGCACGCTCGATGCCAAGCCTGTCGAGGAGCGCGAGAACCCACCCGGCGTACTCGTCGACACCCCACGCCTGCGGGGGAGGCGGTGTGGCGCCGAAGCCGGGCAGATCGGGAGCGACGACACGATAGCCCTGCAGTCGCTGGCTGATCGGCGCCATCAGCTCCTTGGACGCACCCCAGCCGTGGAGCAGGAGCACGGCCGGGCCGTTGCCGGAATCGAGGACCGCCGCGGCAGGTCGCTCCGTACTGCCTGCCATCTTGCTCACGGCGCCCGATGGTATCGGTCCGCTGCCGCTCACCCGTCCGTCTTGGCGCCGCCGCCGGCCAGCATCCAGCGGTCGAACACCTCCGTGGTCTGTTGGCGGCGCGCGTGGCGGCGCCCGGCGATTGCGAGGAGCTCATCGAGCAGCGCGGTGAACGAGAGGCCCGCCGGCTCGAACAGGTAGAAGGAGAGGGAACCGGGGATGGGGTTGACCTCATTGACCACGAAGGTCTGTGCCTCGACATCGACCATCAGGTCGACGCGGGCAACGCCGGATGCGCCGACGGCCACGAACGAGGCCAGTGCGGCCGCTCGGATGCGCGCGGCCAGTGCATCGTCCAGCGGGGCCGGGATGAGGCGCTGGGTGCTCTTCATGCCCGCCGACTCGCCACTCTTGGAGCGGTACTTGTCGTCATAGCTGAGCAGGCCCGTCTTGGTCGGTTGCTCGAGGACCGACGTGCGAGCGTCGGCGCCGTCACCGAGCACTGCGCAATTGATCTCCACGATGCCCTCCTGGGCAGCCTCGATGAGGCAACGCTCGTCGTAGGTGAGCGCCACCTCGACCGCGTCGCGCAGCGCACCGGCATCGGCGGCGCGTGACACACCGATGCTGGAGCCGAGCGTCACCGGCTTGACGTACAGCGGGTACGGCGCCAGCGCCTCCGCTGCGCGCAGCGCCGCCTCGGGGTCGTCACGCCACCGCTGGCGTTCGATCGCAACGTCGTCGAGGACGGGCAGGCCGGCTCCACGCAGGACCGTCTTGGCGAGGCGCTTGTCCATGGCGACGGCGGACGCCGTAACGCCACTGCCGGTGTACGGGATCGAGGCCATCTCGAACAGTCCCTGGATGGTGCCCTCCTCGCCGAACCGCCCATGCAGGAGTGGCATGGCGACGTCGATGACGACGCCGTCGGAGGCGCCGCGACCGAAGACCCCACGCCGCGCCGGCAGCACCGGTGCGAGAGTGAGCGAGGGTGTGGTGGGATCGATGATCGGGCTCACCGGGACGCAGTCGGCGAGGAGCGCGTCGACATCTGCGAACCGGCGCAGCTCCGTCAGCGCCTTACCGGTGTACCACCGACCGTCCTTGGCGATGTAGACAGGAATCGCACGGTGCTGCGGCGACAGTGCTGCCATCGCCTGGTGCGCGGTGATGACGGACACCTCGTGTTCCACGGAGCGGCTTCCGAAGAAGGCACCGACGACACTCACGGGCCGCTCCGCAGGCCCGCAGCCAGCTCCGCAGGCTCACCGAGAATGACGATTTCGCGCTCCAGCACCGTGCCGAAACGTGACGCGACCTCGTCGCGCGCAAGCTCGACGAGCGCAAGCACGTCGACCGCCGTGGCGTGATCCACGTTGAGAATGAAGTTGGCGTGCTTCGGTGAGATCTGGGCGCCCCCGTGGACACGCCCGCCCAGCCCCGCGGCTTCGATGAGCCTCCCGGCGAAATCGTCGGGAGGATTCTTGAACGTGCTGCCTAGGCTGCGCACCCCGTACGGTTGGGTGCGTTTGCGCTCCGCCTGCACCGCGGCGGTGCGCGCACGCACAACGGACACCTCGTCGCGGGCGACCGCGAAACGACCGCTCAGCACGATGTGGCCGAGCAGGTCGCGCTTGAGCCGCGAGTCGCGATAGCCGAAGGCACAGTCGTCCGCGGTCATGGTCCGCGTGGTCCCGTCCGGCGCGACCACCTCACAGCTGATCAGGCTGGTGGCGACCCCGCCGCCGAACGCGCCGGCGTTGCCCCACACCGACGCGCCGCAGCTGCCGGGCACGCCGATCCCCCACTCCATTCCGGCCATCCCGTGGCGGGCGAGGTCGAGCGCGGCCCGCGGCAGCATGGCGCCGGCCGCGACGGTGACCTCGCCGTCGCCCACGCTCATCCGCTTGTCCGTGACACGGAGAGCCAGTCCGCGCACGCCGCCATCGAGGATGAGCGCGTTGCTCCCTGCGCCGAGGACGGTGACGGCGACGCCGCTCACCGTGCTCCTGGCGACGAGCTCGGGAAGCGCACCCACGTCGTTGACGCTGAGGAAGAAGTCGGCAGGACCGCCGATGCCGTACTGGCTATGTCGCGACAGCGGTTCGTCGCGGCACAGCCCGGGCCATCGCTTCAGCCACTCAACGGACACCGGATGCCTCCAGCGCCTGGCGCAGGCGCAGCGCGATCTTGTCGAATCCACCCAGAGACAGGACAAGGAGAATGTCGCCGGGGCGAGCGATGCTCTCCAGGAGCTCGATCGCGGCGGTCGAGGACTCGACCACGTGCACCTCGACGTCGTCAGCGACTTGCGCGGCGACATCATGGCTGCTCACGGTCGCCTCCATGCCGCGCTCGCGGGCCATCTCGATGGGTCCGAGCATCACCACGTCGGCTCCTGCGAAGGAACGCGCGTAGTCAGCGAGCAGCGTGCGTGTCCGTGAGTACGTGTGCGGCGTGTGGATGGCGACGATGCGCCTGCCGGGATAGCGCTGACGAGCCGCGGCGATCGTGACCTCGACCTCGGTGGGATGATGGGCGTAGTCGTCCACCACCGTGACCCCGCCGGCATCTCCGATCACCTGGAAACGCCGCGCCGGTCCCTTGAAGGTGGCGCAGGCGGCCACGCACGGTTCGAGCGGGGCGCCGGCGGCTTCGGCGAGCACGAGGGCGGCGGTGGCATTGAGGGCGCTATGGACACCGGGGAAGGTGAGCGCGACCTCGACAACCGCACCCGCGTGGGCGACCGTGAAATGCTGCATCCCGTTTCTGTCAACGCCCGGTTGCACACGCCAATCCGCGGGTTCATCACACCCGTACGTGGCGACGCGACATGCGGCGTGTGCGGCCAGCGCCGCACATTCCGGGTCGTCGGAGCAGAGCAACAGCAATCCGTCGCTCGGCATGGTTCGAGCCAGCTCAACGAACGGCGCGCGGTAGGCATCGAGCGACGGATACACATCCGGGTGGTCGAGCTCGAGGCGCGTGACGCAGGCGGCCTCGGGTTTGATGTGCAGGAACTTCGGCCGCCGGTCCCACGGTGCGCTCGTGTACTCGTCACCCTCGAACACGAACGGACCGGTGCCCAGCCGAGCGCTGACGCCGAGGTCGAGCGAGGTCGAACCCAGGCGGAAACCGGGGTCGAGCCCGCAGGCGTCGAGCATGTGCGCCAGCAGGGCTGAGGTCGTCGTCTTGCCGTGCGTGCCGCAGACGGCGATGCGCGCGCGATTGACGGTGAGTCGCGTGTAGAACTCGATCTCGCTGCACACCGGCAGTCCGCGGCCGCGCGCTGCAAGCCACTCCGGGTTGTTCGGGCGAGTCTGGTTGCCCACCACCACGAGGTCAGGGACGCCCCAGCGTTCGAGATTGGCCGGATCGCTGCCATCGACCCAGTCGATCCCGGCCGCGGTGAGGATGTCGGTGGTTGGCGGGTACGCCTCGTCGTCGGATCCCGAGACGCGCCAGCCCTGCTCGCGGGCCACCAGCGCTGCTCCGCTGACCGCGTAGCCGCAGATACCGAGGAAGTGCACGTGTTCGGTCATCCCGGAATTCTCGCTGGGATGCCCGCCACCTCGTCGACCAGCTCGCGCACTCGCGAAGCCGCTTCGCGGCGACCAAGGCGCCGACTGGCTGCGGCCATGCGACGCCACGCCGCCGGGTCGTCGATCAGCGCCGACAGCTCGCCGGCCACGCGTTCCCCTTCGCACTCCGCGTCAGGCATGACACGTGCCGCACCTGAATGCACGTACGGTGCGGCGTTGAACCGCTGATGATCGCCCGCATGGCGGTAGGGGATGAGGATCATCGGACGGCCGAGCGCTGCGCATTCCGCGAGCGAAGATCCTCCTGCGCGCATCAGCACGAGGTCCGCGGCGACGATCGCGGCGCCGACGTCGGTGATGAACGGCATGAGAACCCAGCGCGCGCGCACCTCAGCGGGAAGCTGCGCCGCCTTGGACTGCATCTCGTCGGCATCGTGCACACCAGTCTGGTGGGTGATGCGCAGCCACGGATATCTCGCGAGCAGTGACGCAACACATTCTGCGACGGCGCGGTTGATACGCCGTGCCCCCTGCGATCCCCCCATGACGAGCACATGCTCGCAGCGCTCGCCCAGCTCGCGCTCGGGCGTGGCGAGCACCTCGGCTCGGATCGGGTTGCCAGTGTGGACGACTCGCGCATGGGGAAGATATGCGGCGGTCTGCGCGAAGGCGGCGGCCACCAGGTTGCCACGCCGCGCCAGCATGCGCGTGGCACGACCGGGAACCGCGTTCTGTTCCATCAGGACGACCGGGACCCGCAGCGACCGTGCCGCCAGCACCACGGGCACGCTGACATACCCGGCACCGCCGATGACCACGTCGGCGCCGAAGCGGCCGATGACGCGGCGGGCGGCGTGGATCGCCGCGGGGAGCTGTGCGGCGAAGCGCGCGACGCTGGCGACGTTGCCCGTATCGAGGCCGGAGATGCGTAGTGCCGCGAGCCGGAAGCCCGCCGCCGTCACCAATCCCTCCGCAACTCCTCCGCGGCGCCCGACGATGAGCACCGCACCGCCCGGGTCAGCCCGGCGTAGCTCCTGCGCCACCGCGAGCACCGGGGTCAGGTGGCCACCTGTCCCGCCGCCGGCGATCAACGTGCGCACGGACGGTGGCCCCCTGCCTGCGACCCTGCGCCGACACATTGCACAAGATGCCCACGCCGGCGAGAGTCAT
>CATPAP010000117.1 GCA_955651875.1 Candidatus Dormiibacterota bacterium | reverse complement strand
TCCTCGCTCTTGAAGATGCCGCTGCCGACGAAGTTGCCCTCGGCGCCGAGCTGCATCATCAGTGCCGCGTCGGCGGGGGTGGCGATGCCACCGGCGGAGAAGTTGACCACCGGGAGCGTGCCGGTCTCGGCGATCTCGACGACGAGCTCATAGGGAGCCTGGAGGCGCTTGGCTTCGGCCATGAGCTCGTCGCGGCGCAGGCCCTGGATGCGGCGTATGCCGCCGCACACAGCGCGCATGTGGCGCACTGCCTCGACGACGTTGCCGGTGCCCGCCTCGCCCTTGGTGCGGATCATCGCGGCGCCCTCGCCGATGCGTCGCAGCGCCTCGCCGAGGTCGCGCGCTCCGCAGACGAAGGGGATGGTGAAAGCCCATTTGTCGATGTGGTGCTCCTCGTCGGCGGGGGTGAGGACCTCTGATTCATCGACGTAGTCGATGCCGAGCGCCTCGAGGACCTGGGCCTCGACGAAGTGGCCGATGCGCGCCTTGGCCATGACGGGGATGGTCACCGCCTGCTTGATCTCGCGCACCAGGCTCACCGCGCTCATGCGCGCAACACCGCCGTCGCGACGAATATCGGACGGGACGCGCTCCAGCGCCATCACCGCGACGGCGCCCGCGTCCTCGGCGACCCGCGCCTGCTCCGCCGTAACAACGTCCATGATCACGCCGCCCTTGAGCATCTCGGCAAGCCCGCGCTTGACGCGCAGGCCCCCGGTCTGGTGATGCCCGTTCTTCTTGGCGGCGGCTTGGCTCGCGCTCATGATGCGATACACCCGGTGACTCTGATCCTGCCAACGATTCTACGCCCCGGCCGGGCATTGGTCATCCGGGCTCAGGCTGCGGGTTCGCGCCTGTCGTGACTGGAAAGCACGACGCCGGGGAGGCGGCGTGCGCCGGGAACGCGGCCGAGCGTGGTGCGAAACCGCTCGACTGCGGCAGTGAACAGTGCCGGCGGGCGGATCAGCTCCGGCCTGTCGAGCGGCAGTTTGTCTCCGGCGATCGCCAGCATAAGGAGCACAGCCGGAATGTAGTAGTAATTGAAGTACGCCCACTTGGCGACCAGGAACGAGACCGTCGCGAGGATCGCCGTCCCGCTGAAGAGGTCACCGTACGTGTCGGGTCGACGGCGCAGGACCAGGACCGTGGCCGCGGCGATGATCGCCGCCGAGAGCACGAATGGAAGGATGGGCAGACCGAACGCGTTGAGGTACGAGTTCACGGTGAGCGCGTCGAGCCGCGGCAGGACGCTGAGCTGCACTCCGAGAACGTTGTAGTAGAACTGCGAGAGCCCTGTGATGATCGCGAACGGCAGGACGAAGATCGCCGCCAGCAGCGCCGCGATGAGCACCTGGCGGCGCGCACGCACCGACCAGAAGAAGATCGGCACCAGTGCGATCACCGTCGTCGGTTTGGCAGCAAGCGCGATCACCAGAGCGAATGTCGCGATCCTTGGATGGGTGCGGAACGAAACGACCCACACCGTGAGGCCGGCCATGGTGATGATGTCCACCCAGCTGAAGAGGACCATCCCGACTGTGAGGGGAAAGGCCATCACCACGCAGGCGGTGCGGTCGAGGGTTCGCGCGCGCCGCGCCAGCATCAGCGCGGCGACGGATGTGACGACGGCGGCGAGGATGTGCAGGATCCGAACGTCGCCGAAGAGTCGGAAGGGGGCTTCGAGCACCGGAAGGACGGGCCCGTAGGGAAGGTGCAGCGGGATCCACTTGAGGATGCCGGGCGGGAGGATGTTCGGGCTCGCGACCAGCGGGGTGTAGGGATTCTGCCCATGCAGAAGCGCCTGTGAGGCGCTCTGCTGGAACTGGAAGACGTCGATGTTGGCGAAGCCCCAGGTGAGGTTGGCGACGATCCCGACCAGCGCTGCTCCCGCCGCGAGCGCAAACGCGACGATCGTCGTGGCCCTTCTCGCGACCAGTGCATGCAGCAGGATGGCGACGCCGAGCAGCACGAATGTCGCCACGAACACCGGGTGACCGACCTTGTTGTTGTAGAGCAGAGTCGTTGCGGCCAGGCTGAGCGCCAGGATGACGCCTGCGAACCGGGGGAGCGGCGGGCCCCATGGCTGCGGTGAAAGGCTGAGGATTCCGAAGACCAGCGAGACGAACACGCAGACGAGCGCCACCGACGAGAGGTTGCCGAACTCGTGGAGCACGGCGACGCTCAGGAAAATGAGACTGATGAGCCGGCGGTCAGACTGCGTCATCTGGTGACAGCTTGACGCGGTTGATGGTGAACGGTTGAGTCAGGCGGCAGCGTGAGCCGCATCGACGACGCCGGTGGCTGCAGCCAGCTCGAGGTGGTAGACGAGCTGGTAGCCGAAGAGCGTGGGCCGTAGCGCGACGGCGAGGCGATCGGCGGTTCGCACGGCGCGCGCGAGCGGGCGCTGGGGAGCTTTGGTCAGGGCGTCCAGCGGAAGCCCGGTCACATGACGCCGCAGCGGCGTGAGCCCGGCGGCCCGGGTGAGTCGCTCGAAGCTGCGCCGCGTGAAGAAGCGCACGTGACCGTGATCGAGGATCCCGCGCTGGTCGTAGTCGAACAGACCGAGCGCGGTGCGTCCGCGCGAGTACCAGTGCCCGAAGTTGGGCACCGATGCGATCACCGCCCCACGCGGAACGAGGACCTTGGACAGCTCTGCCAGAAGGTCCTCCGGGCGGCGGAGGTGCTCGAGTATGTCGGCGCAGATCACCACGTCGAACGGCTCGCAGCCGGCGACCTCATCGGGGATCCCGAGGTCGAGATCGGCCTGGAAGAAAGCGTCGCACCGCTCGCGGACATGGGGCAGCTCATTGAAATCGACGCCGGTGACGTGATGGCCGAGCGCGCGAACCCGCGACGCGAACGCGCCGCCGCTGCATCCCAGGTCGAGGATCCGCGACGCCGGCATCTGCCTCAGCCAGTCGAGGATGACCCCGTGCGAGCTGTCCTCGCTCTCCTTGACCATGTACTCGCTTGCGACTGTTGCTGGACCGCCGGCCAGAAAACCCTGCTTGGCGAGCCGGTAGCGGACGACGTCCAACGCGCAGTCGCGTGCGTACTGCATGCCGTTCACCGAGCAGATCTCGTCGCCGTAGTACGTCGGGATGGGGATCTCGACAATGCGTTTGCCGGCGTCGACCAGCTGGATGATGATCTGGGTGTCGAAATGGAACCCGTCACTGTTCTTGTCGAGGTCGAGCGCGGCGAGCGTCTTGACGTTGTATGCCCGATAGCCCGAGTGGAACTCCGACAGTGAGGTGCCCAGCACGCGGTTCTCGAACCGCGTGAGGATGCGATTGCCGACGAACTTGTACAGCGGCATCCCGCCCTTGCGCGCCTGACCCTTGACCATCATCCGCGAGCCGAAGACGGCGTCGCACTCTCCGCGCTCGAGCGGCGCCACGATCTCGGGGAGGCACTCCGGGGCGTACTGCCCGTCGCCGTGGAGCAGGACCACGATGTCAAGGCCGCGCTCGATGGCCAGCCGGTATGCCGCCTTCTGGTTGCCACCGTAGCCGAGGTTGTGCGGGTGGCGGACGATGGTCAGAGGAAGGTCGGTGACGACCTGCTTGTAGCCGAGGCCGACGAGGTACGTCGAATCCTGGCTGGCGTCGTCGCAGACCAGCACCTCCTCGATCCGCGACCGGAAGTCGGCAGGGATTCGGTCGAGGACCTGGGCGAGGGTGGCAGCGGCGTTGTAGGCCACGACGACGATCCCGATCCTTGGGGCGGTCATCACGCCGTCCAGCGCCACCAGCGGCGGGCGTGCGGCGTCGTGGACCTCGGGCATGGTGCCGCCATCGAACACGCCCGCAGGCCCTGTTAGAGCCTGCGTCGCAGGGCTGCGACGGCCTCGCGGTCACCCCGTTCCATGCCGGGGCGTCACAGCCACGCCGGCGCTGTCAGGCCGGGGGCGTCAGCGCTTGCGCGGGGCAGCCCTGGTGGTGGCCTTCGACGCCGCCTTGGCCGCCTTCGACGCCGGCTTGGCGGCCGATTTGGCTGCGGACTTCTCGACCTGGGACTTGAGGTTGCGCACCGACTGCGCGATGTTGAGCCGCACGATCGGCTCGGCTGCCCGCGAGAGCATCCGGCCGGCGATGCCGCCCGCGAACTCGTACTCCATGTCGAACGTTGCCTGGGTCCCCTCACCCGCCTTGGCGAAGGACCATTTGCCCGTCTGCTTGAACCCTTCGCGCGACGTCCAGCCGATTGCCCTGTTTTCCGTCCAGGTGGTGATGTCGACCACCGAGGACAGGGTCATCGGACCGGCTTTCATGGCCACGGCGAACTTGGCTCCCTTGCCGTGGGTCGTGGACCCCACCGGCGCCCACTTGCTCAGGTCCTTCATGTACCTGGTCGTGTTGCGATGGTCGTCGACGTACGCGAACACCGCCTCGACGGGCGCCGCGACCTTCTCGCTGACCGTGATGTGCCCCATGAGACCTTCTCCTGCGATGCGGGGCGGCTTCAGCCCAGCACCAGCAGTCTGCGCTCCGAGGGAAAGGAATCGAGGATGCTTTGCATGTTCACCGTCCACGTTGCGGGTGCAGGCCCAGATCACCTCAGGTCAGCGGGTCAAGAGCGAGGCGAGTGATAGAATCCGGCGGCTCGGGAAGTAGCTCAGCCAGGTTAGAGTGCACGGTTCGGGACCGTGAGGTCGGGAGTTCGAATCTCCCCTTCCCGACATGCCTTCGGAAAGCCCTTATCCTACAAGGGATTTCCAATGCCAGAGGGCCGAATGACGACAGTAGTGACGACAGTGGGCCCTCGATCCCGCCACTAGAACCGAACAGGTGGCAATCCGCGACGGGTGTAAACCTTGCACCCCAAAACCCACCGCCCATGCATCGCCCAGCTGTTCAGTGTCCAAGCCAGGATGGGATACGGCGACGTCGAACTAAACCGACACCTTTCTCAGGTACGAGCCCCAGCTGCTGTAGGAAGGCGTGGCGGTCGTAGTACCAGGTCTCGCTTACGATCAGGTCTCCTCGAACCTTATTGATGGCTACGCCCTGCGAGCTCTAGCTGCGGCCAGATGGTGGGGCGATCTCGCCGGTAGCGAGCTGAAGCTCGCCGGCCTGGGTTGCAGTCTCTTGTAGCTCCGTGATCACCGTATTGCCATCAACATACATGGCGACAATGATCACCTTCGCGTCCGGGTACGTGGCTAAGGACTTCTCGAGCTGATCGCGATAGGCCGCTTTTCCCGCGAGGTGAACACCGCCAGGCGCGTTCATCTCGATGTCGTCGCTAAGGCACCGCATCACGCCTTCGACGTCGCGTGCGTTGGATGCCTCAAGGCAGCGCGTCACGACTTCCCTGGGATCGGCCATGGCCTGTCCTCCGTACCAGACGACCGCTAATCCGGCCTGATCTGGCTGGGATTACGTACTCTCCTGAGAGGCGGCCGGTCATCCCCGCCAAAGACCCCCGGTGCCAGCAGAGCGGCATCGCAGCCTACGGCCAGATGGTCCTCTCGGTGACGCGCATGATGGCGAAGAACCCGCTCATAGGCCGGGTTAGCGTATGGGTCCGACAACGGGCGCAGCGGGACCGTTACCAGTGTCGGCGCCGCGAGGCCCGTTGTGCGGACTTCCTGGCCGGGTGTGTAGTCTGGGTGGCATCGAACAGACGTACGGCGGACGGCAGCAACCTCCCGGCCCGTCCTGAGGAGATCGCCGTGGAATCAAGGTACGCAAGGCAAACGGAAGTGAGGACCACTTCAAAGGAGATGTCGTGACCAACGTGGACAGCCACGGGAATCTGGTGGTCTGTGACAAAGAGACGGGGGCACAACTGGCGGTGTATCCGCAGGGCAAGTGGATGCGTATGTCCGATGAGCGGGTCGGTCTCGACGGCCCAGTTCTGGTGGGCTGACGCAGAAGGAGGCCCGACGACCATGGACGAAGTCAGCGCCTACGAGCTCGCCGAAACGATGGTGGATACGGCTCACTCCATCGCCGATCAAGAGATCCGCAAGCTGATCGACCAGCGCATCGCCCCGGGTGAGCGGCGCATCAAAGCGCTGGAGGAGCAGGTCGCGGAGCTTTACGACCTCGTCCGCCGCCGCCGCAGCTTCCTGTACCGCTGGCGCGGAGGACCGTATCCATCGACAACGGTTCATCTTTCGCGCGACGGCACGACAACGCTCTGCGGGAAGCCGTTCGTGGACACGACACTACCGGGTTGGCTGTGCCGCACGTGTCGCCGCATTGACAAGGAGTCGCAGACCGGCGCGGGCTGACGGCAACGTGCAGCGGAACGACGCATGATCGTTGCGCTAGTGGATCTGCGTCAGGCATGCTGTGAGTAGTTGACAACCCTGTCAACATCACAGGAGACCGGAGATGGCAACCATCACATCCGGGAAACCGCCAACCCCATCAGCGGAGATGTCTTCGAAGAAGCCGCTGGGATACAAGTCCCACCGCGCGCACCTCCGGGAGGCGTGGGCTTGGGCCCGATTGCAGGGCACGCAGAGCTGCGAGAAGGATCGTGGACCTTTAGCGGCCGTTGTGTGTACGGAGCACGGCCTGCAGGTCGGGCGACTGTCCCAGTGCGGTATCGCCGTTCTGTGCGCCCCAGCTGTACGCGTAGTCGAACGGCGGCGACGGTACGGCGTGGGCCCAGTCGGCAAGCAGTTGCGTCTCCTGGGTGGCCGTGGGGAGGAGGTACTGCCCGCCACCGTCATCGGCCCAGCTCCCGCCACCGAAGGTCTGGTAGACGGGCACGACGTCGGCCAGCGGCACGCCGGCGCTCTCCGCGGCGTGTACAGCCAGCGCGATCCAGGTGTCGTTGCAGCCGTTGAGTCCGGGGTCGGCACGGCACGGGTACGGGTCGAGGCCGTACAGGTCGATGTGCGTGTTCGCCGGGTTGTACGTGTTCTGGTAGGTGGGGCTCGCCGTTTCCGACTGATTCTCGAGAACGACGAACGTCTTGGCACCCGGGATGTTGGCATGGAGCCAATCGGATTCTGCCTCGAGGTTCACCGCAGGGCAGGCGGATGGATGGGGCTCATCCATGAGATAGAACCCGTACAGTCGCGGGTTGGACTGGAATCCTTGGACCGCGTTCAGGAAGGCCGAGCCCTTACCGGTACCGTCGCACTGACCCACGTACACCAGAGCTCGCGTGTTCGCGGGAAGCACGGAGAGCAGGCTCGGGTCCGAGATGTCGGCGAGGTTGAATCCAGCCGGACCGGGCACGTAGGTGTCGCCAACCCAGTTGCCGTTCGCCGTGTAGTGGAGCGACGTCGCCGGTCCCAATGAGCCGCTGGGCGGCGGCGTGTGCGCGGGACCACGAGAACTTGTCGCTGCGGACCTCGGTGAAGACGTCGCCGTCCTTGCGGGAGGCGCCGAAGAGGCCTCGGTCGGCGCGGGAGGCGTCGCAGAGGTCCCCGTCGCGGCTGGAGTCGCGGTCGGAGACGGCGAGCGGCTGGGAAGGCTTGTCGATGCCACACGATTACCATGCGTGGCCAGCGCCACCGCTACTGCAGCCGATGCTGTGGCGAGCATCAGACCGCCGGCAATCAACGGCGTTCTCATGGCGCGCCTCATTAGTGCAAGAGGGGAAGTAGGTCGCCGTTGGCAGCATCGGCCGAGGCGCCGAGGAACGCCACCCCGTACAGTTCCTCCAGCGTCCGCAGCGTTCCGTATTCGGTCCCATGGGTTGTTATGCGGGCGCCTGGAGAGGTGTGGGCAGAAATGACTATGGTCGCCACCTGCTCAGTGCTTTCTCCCTCATCCCAGGTAAGAATGATGATGCCACCGGCCCGGTACCACGGCGAGGCCAGTACGGTCGGCAGCATGCCCTGCACCCACACATCCCCCTGTTGGACGGTGCCGTCGTGCATGTCGTGAAGAATGTTGGGAGAGACCCAGGCAAAATCCGGGACGGTGTTGTTGGCAAGGTCGGTCCCCAGCTGCGTGTATGGGACATCTCGGTTGCACTGGCTCGGGTTCGCGCGAATTCGTTTGAAGTAGAGAAACGGGTTGTGGTTCACGTCGTAGTTACCCGGGCCGAACTGGTCCGTCAGGTCGCAGGGCGTGGGCATGTCCTCCATGTACGCCTTCCATGTGAATCCCGCGCCGCTCAACTCATCGGTCACCGAGGCCCCCGAATAGGTTGCATCCTGCGGCGTCGTGTCAGCAGGGTTTCCCCAGCTTGACCCCGAGATGTACGCGAGGTAGTTGGGCAGCGAGGGATGGGACACATCCGACCAATCGGTCGCCAGTCCATACCGATTGGCAAGACTGTTGATGTACGGCGCCTGCGAGTTGCCGATGATCTGGTCGATGGAGTGGTTCTCCTCCATGATCACCATGACATGTGGCGCCATTGCAGGACGTGCGGGGGCCGGCGCGTGGGTAGCCGTGGGGCGATGTGTGCGGATCGGCTTGCGTAGGGCCGTTGGCGGGGGT
>CATPAP010000116.1 GCA_955651875.1 Candidatus Dormiibacterota bacterium | reverse complement strand
GTTCACGGCTGCGTCGGTCGTCTGCGGGCTCGCGCCCAACACGCTCGTACTCATCGCTGGGCGCGCGGTGCAGGGCATCGGCGGCGCGCTGCTCACCCCGGGCAGCCTGGCGATCATCTCGGCGTGCTTCGCGCCCGTTGACCGCGCCCGCGCGGTGGGCCTGTGGTCGGGACTGAGCGGCGTCTCCACGGCCATCGGTCCGTTCATCGGCGGCTGGCTCGTCGACAGCGTGTCGTGGCGGGCAATATTTTTCATCAACGTGCCCATCGCGGCGGTGGCGATCGCCATCGCGCTGCGTGAGGTGCCCGAGACGCGCGACAGCGACGCGGCGGGCCGGGAGGACTACGCCGGCGCCGCCATCATCTCGCTCGGGCTCGCGGGGGTGGTGTACGCGCTCATCGACGGACCGAGCAACGGGTGGTCGGCGCCCACGCTCGCCGCCGGTGTGGTCGGAGTGTTGCTGCTGCTGGCATTTCTGCTGGTCGAGCTGCGCGTGCGTGTGCCCATGGTGCCGCTGCGACTCTTCCGCTCATGGCAGTTCAGCGGCGCCAACCTGACCACGTTCTTAGTGTACGCAGCGCTCTCGACGACCGCATTTCTGCTCATCCTCCACCTCCAGCTGGACTTGCACTACTCGGCGCTGGCCGCGGGCACGGCCTTCCTTCCCGCGAGCGTGGTGCTCATCCTGCTGTCGTCGCGCTCGGGCGCGCTGGCGCAGCGCATCGGCCCGCGGCTGCCGATGACCGTCGGTCCGCTCATCGCCGCGCTCGGGCTCATCCTGCTCTCTGGCGTGCGAGCTGGCGACAGCTACGTGACCGCGATTCTCCCCGGCGTTGTCGTGTTCGGCGCCGGGCTGACCCTGATCGTCGCGCCGCTCACCGCAGCGGTGATGGCCGCGGTCGACGCGCACCATCTCGGGGTGGGGTCGGCGATCAACAACGCCACGGCGCGCATCGGCGGGCTGCTCGCCGTGGCGGTGGTGCCCGCGCTGGCGGGGCTGACGGCGGCGTCGACGCACCTCGCCTGGGTGTCGCTCAACGACGGCTTCACCGCCGCGATGCGCATCGCCGCGATCATGCTCGCCGCGGGCGGGGTGATCGCCGCGCTGACCATCCGGCGCATCGCGCCGCCGCCGGAGGCTACGGCCGCAGCAGCTTGAAGGCGTGGTCGCTGGTGCCGTGGGCCATCGCGTACCTGACCCACAGGATCGTCAGCGGTTCGAGCAGCCGCGCGCCGTCGATGCCGCCGGCATCGAGCGACGGCCAGCCGCACTGGTCGAGAAGGTCGGCGACGAAGGTCTTGGCGTCGGCGTCGTTGCCGCAGTAGAACATCGTCCCCGGACCGCCCGGGATCTTCGGGTCGATCATGTGCGCGTGGTTGACGGTGTTCCACGTCTTGACGACGCGCGAGTGCCGTAGCCAGCGCTGCACCTGCTCGCCGGCCGAGTCGGTGTGGCCGATGACCAGGTGCGGACCGTCGGGGCCGAAGCCGAGCGGGTTGGTGACGTCGATGATGATCTTGCCGGCGAGGTTCTCGGCGCCGGCGAGCATGAGCGCGCTCTCCGTGCCGCTCCACGCGGTGGCGAGCACCGCCACCTCGCCCTGCTGCGCCGCGTCGGCGTACGTCGCTGCGGCGGCTCGGTCGCCGCTGCCGGCGACCCAGGCACGCACCTGCTCGGAGCCCGGATCGCGGCTGCCCATGACCACGTCGTGGCCGTGGCGGACCAGCCCCGCGCCGAGCGAGCGTCCCACCTGGCCGGAGCCCAGGACCGCGAACCTCACGCCACATCCTAGGCGGCCAATGGCACGCCTTGATCTCATCGTGAAGGTCAACGTCGGGCGCGCGAATCCGCCGGCCTCGCGCCGATGCCCTGCGGGAGCGGGCTACCATCGCCTGCATGGCCCGCGACGCCGTCGCCGAGATCAAACCCCGCCTCGACATCGTCGACGTCGTCGGCGGCTACGTCACCCTGCAGCGCGCCGGCCGCGGGCACCGCGCGCTATGCCCCTTCCATGCGGAGAAGACGCCATCGTTCAACGTCAGCCAGGACCGCCAGGCGTGGTACTGCTTCGGCTGCCAGAACGGTGGCGACATGTTCACCTTCGTGGAGAAGGTCGAGCACACCGACTTCCGGCAGGCGCTGGAGCTGCTCGCCGAGAAGGCGGGCGTGGAGCTCGAGGCGGCGGCGCAGAGCGGCGAGCGTCGCGGGGCGGCGCGGCGGCGCAAGCGGACGATCGAGCTCAGTGCCCGGGCGGCGGCATTCTTCGAGCACGTGCTCTGGGCCTCGCCGGCGGGGGAGGACGGGCGGGCGCTGCTGGCGGCGCGTGCCGTCGACGAGACCCAGGCACGCCTCTTCGGGATGGGCTTTGCGCCGGCGGGAGGGGGTGGAGAGGACGCTCTGTCGCGCTACCTCACCGAGCGCGCCGCGGCGACCGCCGACGAGATCGTCGATGCGGGGCTGGCGCACCACGCGCGCGGCGGCCGGCTGCGCGACCGCTTCCGCCACCGGCTGCTGTTTCCCATCCGCGACGAGCGGGGCGAGGTCATCGCCTTCGGCGCGCGCGCGCTCGGCGATGACGTGCCGAAGTACCTCAACTCACCCGAGACCCCGGTATACCACAAGGGCAGCGCGCTGTTCGGCATCGACCTGGCGCGCGCGCCGATGCATGCGGCGCGGGTGGCAGTGGTCGTCGAGGGGTACTTCGATGTCATGGCGGCGCATGTGGCGGGCGTGGCCAACACCGTGGCGTCGAGCGGCACGGCGCTGACGCGCGAGCAGGTGAAGGTGCTCTCGCGCCACGCGGACAGCGTGGTGCTGTGCTTCGACGGCGACGAGGCGGGGCGTGTCGCGGCGTCGCGGGCCGTCGACGTGGTCGCGGCCGAGGGCTTGCCGGCGCGCATCTGCGTGCTCCCCGACGGCTGCAAGGACCCCGACGAGCTGGTGCATCGCGACCCCGCGCTGTTCGCCGCCGCCGTGCGGGAGGCGCCACCGGAGTGGCAGGTGCTGCTCGACCGCGCCCTCGGGGCCGACGAGGGCGGGAGCATCGAAGCGCGTCGGGGGGCGGCGGAGCGCGCGGTGGCGCTGTTCGCGCGGATCCCTGAGGCGTCGGCCCGCGAGCTGTATGTGCAGCAGGCGGCCCGCCGGCTCAACCTCACGGCGGCCACGCTGGCGGCCGACGTCGGCGTCGCGCTTCGCGGGGCCGCCTCGGGGCGACCGCTACGGGTCCGCGCGGCGCCCCCGCCGGTGGTGGGGGCGACCGTGGGGGAGGCGGGCCCACCGCCACCGCCGGCGACGGCGTGGGACGGCTACCTGGCGACACTGTGCGTGCACCGGCCGGAGATCGCGGCGCGGCTCACCAGCGAGTTCGGGCTGGACGTCGCGGCCATCCAGCACCCCCTGGCGCGGCGGATGGTGGAGATCGCGCTGGCCACGCCGGCCGGGGAGTCCTTCCCGCTGACGTCGCTCGCCGCCAAGGAGCGCGACTTCGCCGCCGGCCTGCTGGTGCGCACGGTGCCCGAGCTGCTGCCGGAGAGCCG
>CATPAP010000115.1 GCA_955651875.1 Candidatus Dormiibacterota bacterium | reverse complement strand
GCGATGCCCAGCCCGCGACAGAGGTTCCCCGGGCCACTGAGGAGGCGCTCGAGCCGGGCCGCCGGGCCGCGGCGCGAGCGCACCACCGCCTCGCCGTGCTCGACGGTTGCCGCACGCAGCAGGACCGCAGCTGCAGTGCCCTCGGGCGCACACACGACGTTGGCGCAGTGGTGCACGCCGTAGCTGAAGTAGACGTAGAGGTGGCCCGGCGCGCCGAACATGATCCGGGCGCGCGGCGTCGGCCCCGCGAAGGCGTGCGAGGCCGGGTCATCCTGGCCCAGGTACGCCTCGACGTCGATGAGGCGCGCGCGGACCTCGTCAGGAGTGCCCGCATCCGCCACCAGCAGGGCGCCGACCAGGTCGCGTGCGACATCGATCGCACCCCGGCCGAGCGCGGCACGGGACAACCGCCGGGCTATCGCCGCACCTCGGCGCCACACCGGGCGCGAAGACCGACCACGATGGCGTCCTGCACAGCCTGCGCCTCCTCCGAGGTCAGTGTCCGCCCCGCGGCGCGGTACGCGAGACGGAACGTCCAGCCCTTGCGGCCATCGCCGACACCTGCGCCGTGGTACTCGTCGTACAGGGTGGCGCTGTCGAGAAGGGCGCCACCAGCTTCGCGGATGGCCCGAAGGGCGTCGCCGGCGAGCGCGTCGGCCGGCACGACGACGGCGAGGTCCTGGACGACGGCTGGGAACCGCGGCGGCGGGAGGTAGCGGGGGGGTGCCGCCTTTTCGGGAAGGAGCGCGTCCACCTGGATCTCGACCACCGCAAGCCTGCCGCGCAGCTCGAACCGTGCTGCCGTCGCCGCATCGACCTCGCCGACGACGCCGACGTCCAGGCCGCTCTGGACGAGGCGGCCCGAGCGCCCGGCGCGCAGGCCGGGCAGCGCCGCCGGCATCGTCTCGACGGACCCGCCGCCGAGGTCGGCGGCGATGCGGATGACCAACGCCTGCAGCTCGCGAATCCGTGCCGCGGCAGCGCTGGCGTCCCCGGCGGTCGCTACAGCGGTGAGGAGGAGCGGCTCGGCGGGGAGCGGCGGGAGGCGGTCGTCGGCGCCGTCGTTGGTCGAGCCCGCGGGTGAGCCCCGCCGCTCGCCCTCCCAGAAGGCGCAACCGAGCTCGAAGAGGCGGATGTCGTCAACGCCGTGGCGCAGGTTGACGGCCACCGCCTGGACGACGCCCGGCACCAGGCTGGTGCGCAGCACGCTCCATTCTTCACTGAGCGGGTTGAGCAAGGGGAGCGGGGTCCGCGATCCACCGAAGCCCTGCAGAGACCGCGCCAGGGAACCGGACACGAAGGACCAGGTGATGGCCTCGTCGAAGCCGGCCCCGATGAGCACATCCTTGACTCGCTCCTCCACGGGTGTCTCTGCTGCCAGCGTGGTCACCGACGTGCGCCGCCCGGGCAGGGTGCTGGGCACGCGCTCGTACCCGAGCGACCGTCCCGCCTCCTCGACCACGTCCTCGACGATGGTGACGTCACGACGGAAGTGCGGGACGGTGACGGTCAGCTCGGAGCCCTGCTGCTCGACGCCGAATCCAAGACGGGCCAGGGCGGTGGCCGCCTCGGTCGTGTCCACCGAGTAACCGAGCAGCCGCGACAGCGTCGCCCCATTCACGTCGATCGGTGGGATGGGAGACAGTTGGTGGCCGCGGACGTCGACGCTGTCCTTGAGGACGTGGCCACCACCGAGCTCCGCGATGAGTGCGGCCGCCCGGTCCAGCGCGATCGGCGGCAGGGTGTCACTCAGCCCCTTCTCGTTGAGCGCCGACGCGTCGGTGCGCACGCCGAGCCGGTTGGAGGTCGCCCGGATGGTGCGCCCGTCCCAGGTCGCGGCCTCGAGCAGGACGTTGTGGGTGGCATCGTCGACCGCGGTGGTGGCGCCGCCGATGACCCCGCCGATGCTGACCGCGATGTCGCCGGCGCACACCGCCATGTCCTGCGCACCGACGGTCCGCTCCACACCGTCGAGGCAGAGCACCCGTTCCCCCCGTCCGCGCCGCACCACCACGCGCGCGGTCTTCTCGTCCGTCCCATCCGCGCTGATGAAGCGGTCGAGGTCGAAGGCGTGCATCGGCTGCCCGAGCTCATGAGCCACGAAGTTGGTGACATAGACGATGTTGTTGATGGGCCGCAGCCCGACTGTGCGCAGCCGCCGCTGCAGCCAGCTGGGAGAGGGCGCCACCGCGACGTTCTCGATGATCCGCACCGAGAACCGCGGACATCCCTCGCCGTCATCGATGAGCACCTCGGCCCGCCGCGCCATGCTGGCGGCGCTCAGCAGGCCCTCGGCGATGGTGGAATCGGGTTCGCGCACCGTCTCTCCCACCGCTGCCGCCATCTCCCGCGCGATGCCCACGTGGCAGAGGCAATCGGGGCGGTTGGTGGTCACCTCCAACTCGAGCACTGTGTCGAGTGTCAGCACCTCGTGGAGCGCCTGGCCGGGGATGCCGTGATCGAGATGATGGATCCCGTCGGCGTCCTCGCCGACGCCGAGCTCGGCTGCCGAGCAGAGCATTCCAGGAGATTGGTACTTGCCGCCGAACATGGCACGAACTCCCAGGGGCTGGTCCCAGCCCGCCAGGAGCGTGCCCGGCGGCGCATATGGAACGATGTCGCCGACGGCGAGGTTGGGGGCGCCGGTGACCACGCGGATGGTTGCCCCCGTGCCGGCGTCGATGTCGGCGAAGAGCACTCCCCTGGTCGACTCCGGGACGGGCTCGAGGTTGATGACGCGCGCAACGACGATCCCGGCGGGGCCGCGTTCGACCCTTTCGACCTCCGTACCGGTGTCGATGAGACCCTGGACAAGGGTGTCGAGGGGCGCATCGAGGACCGCGTACTCGCGCAGCCACTCCAGCGAGACCCTCATGCCTGGCTCACGAAGCGCACATCGTTCTCGTAGAAGAGGCGGCCGTCCTCGATACCGTACGCCAGCATCGCGATCCGTTCCACACCCATGCCGAAGGCGAAGCCCGTGTAGCGCTTGGGATCGACGCCACCGTTGCGGAGCACATTGGGGTGGACCATCCCGCCACCGAGAAACTCCAGCCAGCCGCTGCCCTTGCACAGGCGGCAGCCCTCGCCGACGCAGACCGCGCACGACACGTCGAGCTCGATCGACGGCTCGGTGAACTCGAAGTGGTGCGGTCG
>CATPAP010000114.1 GCA_955651875.1 Candidatus Dormiibacterota bacterium | reverse complement strand
GTGGTGCGGAGGTAGGCAGCGGCCTCTTCTGCGTTCAGGTAGGGACTGACGATTTGGGACACGGAGGTCGCTCCTCTCTTGAAATAACGGACCTAGCACCAAACGGTTTTTCGGGTCGTGACGGTTAACTTCTTGCTGCAACGGAGTACACTTCCCCGCAGCTGCGCCCTGGGGAGGGACTCCAATGACCGTCGCCGCCGATGACTTCTCCGCCTGGCTCGCTCAGGCCCGGGTCGCCGAGCACCGGCTCACACCGGACCAGCGCGGCGTGCTGTTCGCCGCTTTCCATTTCCGCCAGTCCCGGGGCGACGACAGCTACTCGACCCGGCTGCTCAGCCATTTCCTGCTCCACGCCCAGACGGGACTCAAGGTCGCCCAGATCGCACGGCTGGTCGGCGTCTGCCGTCCCACGGCCTCCGGCCAGCAAGGCCTGTCCTCCAAGGAAGCGGTCCAACAGGCGCACCACCGCATGGACGGCCGACCCTACGGCAAGCTCTTGCCGCGCTTCGCCGGCCCCATCATCGAGTTCCTCCTGGCCCGTCCCCAGGCCACCCGCGCCGACCTGATCGACTTCATCGACCAGACCTTTGGCGTGCGTGTCTCGCGCATCGCCTTGTACAAGTTCCTCAAGAAGTTCGGCCTCGACCGTGTTGGCGCTTCGGCCCCCGGCACGGCGCCAGCCACGCCGCCCGTCGCCCCGCCGTCGCCTGGCCCGCCCATAACGCGGCCTGTCGCCACGCCGGCTGCCACGTCGGCGCCCCCCTTTTGCTCGGACGCACGCGCTTCGCGGGCGCGTTCTTGATGCTGGGCAAGGCCCTCGACTGGCTGGCCGTCGCCCAGGACTGTTTCACCGACGACTACGGCACGCTGACGCGCGGGCTGTTGACCAGCGCCTTCGCCCCGATCGTCGGCCTGGAACGGCTCTGGCATCTCGACGACATGGAGGACCTTGGCTTCGCCCTGTTGACCGGAGGCCGCCGTTGTCCGTCCCGACAGGGCATTGGCGGCTGGCGCCGTCACCTGCCCTGGTACGAGGTCGATGCCTTCTGCCGACGCACCTGTCCGTGGCATCTGGTGCGGGGCGACGATGCCCTGGTCAGCTTCGATGAGCACACCATCCCGCGTTGGACCAAAAAGTTTCGCATCGGCAAAGGCTACGTCACCACACGCAACAAGTACATGCGTTGCGAAAAACTGTTCTACAGCTACAGCATCAACGCCGGCCGCTTCCTGGCGGTGCGGGCCGCACCAGGCGACTGCGGCTTGGCCGACCTGGCGGTCCCTTTGGTGCGGCAGATCCTGGACTCCGGTCGCCCGCGCACCCTGCATGCGCTGTTCGACGCCGGCGCCGGCAAGGCGGACGCCCACGTACGGGCGTTGTGGAACCTGGCAGGGGAAGAGAGCCGTCTCGATGTCACCCTGCGGGCCTGCCGCTACCCGCACCGCTTGCGGCAATGGAAGCAATTGCCCAGTGGCTTGTTCGTGTCGATCGCCGAGCCGGGCGTGTGCATCGACGCCCCGCCCAAGGAGATCCGCCTGGCCGAAACCACGACGGTGCTCAAGGGCGAAAGTGCGGACCAAGGGGTGCGAACCCTTGTCTGTCGCGAGATCGCTCCCGGCCCGAAGAAGGACCGTTGGCATCCGCTGTACACGACCAGTGCGGGGTTCCCGGAAGATCTGTTGACGGTCTTCCGCACGCGACAACACGAAGAACAGGCGTTCCGCGTCGGTGTGTATGACGCCTTCCTGGATGCGGCGCCCTGCGCCTATGACAAAGAGAGTCCGGATCGTAAGCGTCCTCGTTTCCATCGGGGCCCGTTGCAGATGATCGGCTGGTTGATCGCTCTGGTGTACAACGCCGTGGGAGATTTCGCATCGGCTTTGCCAGGCGATTTCGCGGGTTGCCATGTGCGGACGTTGCGGCGAAGGTTCTTCGACCGGCCGGGGACGCTGTATCAGACGCCAGAGGCGCTGATCGTCCATCTGGACCGCTTTGGCGGCCAAGACACGCTGGCGCCGGTAGTGGACGCCTTCAATGCGGCGCGACATCGTTTGCCGTGGTTAGAGAACCGCCAAGTAGTAATCTCGCTGACGCCTCCGACTCAGTCCCGAGCTGGGCCGTAGGGTGTCATTGTTAGCACTAAAGGACCAAGAAACCGTTTGGTGCTAGTGGGACACTTGCCTCGCCACTAGCCATATTCCTGGCGGGTGGCTACGACAACCTGAGCCCAACTTTTGAGGAGCCACGCCGTGTCCCGCCGCCAGATCAATCCCCTCCGCCCTCTGACTGAGGACGAACGCGATGCCCTCACCCGTCTCCGTCGCGCCACCGCTGCCCCAGCAGCGCAGGTCATCCGCGCTCGGCTCCTGTTGGCTGTCGCCGACGGCGCCAACTACCAGGATGCCGCTGAGGCCCACGGCCGCAAAAGCGGCGACGCTGTCGCTACCTTGGTCGCCCGCTTCAACAAGCACGGCCTGGACGCTCTGCCGCCACGCCACGGCGGCGGTCGCCGGCCC
>CATPAP010000113.1 GCA_955651875.1 Candidatus Dormiibacterota bacterium | reverse complement strand
TGGTGAGCAGGAACCCGACGCCCACGAAGGCCGCGACGCCGAGGATGATGGGGGCGATGGCCACGGCCCACGAACCGTAGTTCCTGGCGCCGAAGACGCCGAGGCCGAGCGCGACGAGGACGGCAAGCTGCAGGAAGACGGTGAGGGCACCGCCGACGATCTGAGCGCTGAGGATCTGCGCCGGCCGTAGTGGCGTAGCGCGGAAGCGGCGGAGCACCTTGCGCGCGCGGAGGTCGGCGAGCCCGATGGCCACGTAGTTGATGCCGCTCTGCAGGATGATGTATGCGAGCATCGCGGGCAGGAAGTAGTCGATCGCGGTGATGTTGTTCTGCGACGCAGCCTTGGGCACGGCGACGTTCACGGGCGGTGCCGCCTGCGCCGGGAGGACGCTGCGCAACGCGGGCGCGACCAGCTGGTCGCCGATCGATGCCGACGGCGAGGTCTGGCTGCCCTGAAAGATCTGCACCGTCACTGGCGCCGACGCCGTCGTGCTCAGTGCCGCACCGAAGCCGCTAGGGATCTCGAGGATGAGGTCCACGTTGTTGTTCTTGAGGTCGTTGCGCGCGACTGCATCGGATTCGCGGTCGATGGTCACCCCCTTGATGGCCCCCAGCGCGTCGATGAACCTCTGCGACTGAGCCGAGCCGTCCTGGTCGACGACCGCGTACGTCACCTTGAAGTTGTTGCCGCCGAACAGCTCGCCGAAGATCACCATGAAGAGCACGGCGATACCGAGCGTGAAGAACAGCGCCACCCGGTTGCGCAGGCTCGAGCGCACCACGTTGAGGGTGAGCGCGCGGAAGGCCCTCACGTGCGCAGGCTCCGTCCCGTGAGCGCGATGAAGACGTCCTCCAGTGTCCCCTGGCGCACGCGCAGGTCGCGGATGCCGGCCGCCGCCCCAGCGTCATCACGACCGAGCCAGTCGGCGTGGGGGTCGAGCAGCTCGCGCAGCACGAGTTCCGGGACACGCGTCGACACCTCGACGCGGCCGCCCACGACGACCCTGTCGACACCAGCGATCCTCGCCAGTGCCGCCTCGTGGACCCCATGTGCCGCCTCGAACTCGATGGTCGTACCCGGCGCGTGTGCGGTGATCAGGTTCGCGGGAGTGTCCAGCGCGACGATGCGGCCGTGGTCGATGACCGCGACGCGGGAGCAGAGCCGCTCTGCCTCCTCCATGTAGTGGCTCGTCAGCACCACGGTTTTGCCGCGTGAGCGCACGCCCTCGATGACGTCCCAGATGTTGAGGCGCGCCTGGGGGTCGAGCCCGGTGGTCGGCTCATCGAGGAAGACGACATCCGGATCGTTGACCAGCGCCAGCGCGATCGAGAGGCGCTGCATCTGGCCGCCGGAGAGGTCACTCGCGTACGTGCTCGCCTTCTCCTCGAGGTCGAACTCCTTCATCACCTCATCGGTGGGGCGGGAGCTGGGATACAGGGCACCGAAGAGATCGACCGCCTCGCGGACCTTGGTGAGCGGTGGCAGCGCGGTGGCCTGCAGCTGCACGCCGATGCGCGCCTTGATGGCCCGCGCCTCCCGTACCACGTCCACTCCCAGCACGGTGGCGCTGCCGCCATCCGGCTGGCGCAGGCCCTCGAGCATCTCCATGGTCGTCGTCTTGCCGGCACCGTTGGGGCCGAGCATGCCGAAGACCTCTCCGCTCTCGACGCTGAAGCTGATCCCGTTGACGGCGATGAGGTCGCCATAGCGCTTGACGAGATCAGTGGCGAGGATGACCGGCATGGCGGCGAAGTATGCCAGCCGAACCGGCGGCTCCCGCCGCGGTAATCACGTCGGGCCGCCCGTCCCAAGAGAAAAACGCCGCGACCCTCTCGGTTCGCGACGTTTCGTGGGGGGAATGGTCGGTGGTGCGATCAAAGCGACCGCATTGCATGATCGCCACGCGACGTCGCGGACCGTCGGACACGCGTGTGCCGTTGCGTGCGCTGCCGTGTAACGCCGTCATGGCGACACCACGCGGCTGCACGGGCGGGGCTCAGCTGCTGATCGGCGTGCTTGACGCCGTGCCGCTCGGAGTTGACGTGGACCGTCCGATCTCGATGACCGTCTGGCGGTGCGCGAGCAGCAGGGCGTCGTCGGGCCTCACCCCGCCGTCGCGGCCGCGGACCACGAGGATGTCGAGGAGGTTGTCGACGCGCCATTCCACGGTGATCTCGAGGACGATGGTCCCATTGGCGCGGGCGGTGCGGGTGGTGGCGTGAGCGGCGTCGCCGAGGGCCCCTGTCGACATCGCCGTGCTCCCCGGCGCGGCATCGAGCCGGCCGAGGTCGGCGCCGTACACGCTGGCCGCACCGTTCGCCGAGTCGAACTCTTCGACGGTGTCACCGATCTGCACGGGTCCGTTGAGGACGGCGAGGTCGGGCACGTCACGAAAGAAGTCTTCAGCGGCGCCGTTGGCGAAACCCGCTGCGACCAGCTGGGCGTCGGCCGCGCCCCCCGCGGCGGCGATGGAAACGGCGGTCAATCGATGCGGCGTGGAGTCGTAGGTGAAGTCAGGCGAGATCAGCTGGTCGATGCCAAGCAGGTACGCGGTCGGCGCGGCGCGGAGAAGGGGAGGGGTGGCCGGCGCGGCGCAGCCGATGGTGAGCACCGCCACGCACGCCGTGAGCACCACCACCTTCGCACGGGTCAATCTTGACGGATCGCGGCCACGATGCTGCTGCGCGCCACCCGGATCGCCGGCAACAGCGTCGCAATGATGCTGCCCCCGATCACCGTGGTCACCACCGTGATCGCGGCGACGATCGGAAAGGTGAAGCTCGGCGCGAATGCGGGCGATGAGACGGCGCGGAGCATGCCGACCACCACGACACAGCCGGTGGCGACGCCGAGAATGGCGCCGGTGGCGGCGAGCACAGCAGCCTCGGTGAGGACAAGCGCGCGCGCTCCGCCTCGATCGAGGCCGACCGCGCGCATCATGCTCAACTCACGCGATCCCTGGCGGATGTTGACGAGCAGCGTGTTGACGACGGCGATCATCGACACCACCAGGGCGACGATGGCCACGGCCAAGAGCAGTCCGAGCGCATGCTGCAGCGCGCGTTCGGCGCTGCCGCGAATGTCATCGAGGCTGATCGCCGACAGGCCGAACTCTGCCGCCGACCCCATCACCGCGGAGGTGTTGCCTGTGGTCACAACGTCGAGGTCATCGAAACCCGCGGCCGTGTCACCGAAGACCTGCACCGCCTCGTTGCGGTCCATGATCAGTGACTCCTCACCGTTTCCCGAAGGGAACGAGTGCTCGACGATGCCCGCGACCAGGAACGGCATGGTGCCGCGGCTGGTGAGCAGCGGTACCGACGAGCCCACCAACCAGCCGTGCGCGGTGGCGAAGCTGCTCGGCGCCAGCACCGCGGGCCCGTTGCCGATCGCCCGGAAGGCGTCGGCACGTTCCGGTGTGACCACCTTGAGGCTGCCCCCGGCCTCGTACGAAGCGGTGTCGACGGTGGTGACGCCGATGACGCTGCTGCCGCTGGCAACCGACAGGAATCGCAGGGGCAGTGCCGTTCGTACCCCGGTCGTCGAGGCGATGCTCGCCTGGACAGCATCGGTCTGGGCAACCGGGCTGCGCACCACGACATTACCGCTGAAGAGCTGCGACACCCACGCATCGCCACCGGAGACGGCGCCGGCCGCGAGCGCGCTCACCGCCACCGCGCTCGCCACACTGATGGTGAGCCCGCTCAGGGTCAGGGCGGTGCGGTTGCGCCGGCGGACGAGATTGCGCGTTGCCGCCCCGGCCTGCGGGGTGAACGCTGAGGCGACGAAACCGACCGCACGAGCCGCCCAGGGCGCGATCAGCGGCAGGGCGCAGAGCACGCCCGCGATCACCATGACGGAGCCCACTGCTGCCGCGGTGCCGTCGCCGGTGATGAAGAGCAGCGCACCGGCGGCGAGCGCCAGCGGCGCCAGGGCGACGGGGAAGGTGCCGACCCGCTCGCGCTCGGATCCCGGGTGGGGCCGCAGACCGGCGAGGATTGGGCGGCGGCCGGTGGGGAGCGCCGAGATGGCACCCCCCACGACCGCTGCCAGCGTCGCCGCGAGGACAGCGAGCACCACCTGCAGCGCGCTGACATCGAGGGTGGGCACGGGGAGATCGGCGGGCGTGAGGTGCGCTTCGAGGAACGCAGCCAGCGCAATGCCCGCGGCCACGCCAAAAGGGATCGCCGCGGCGGCGAGGATGCACACCTCGAGCACGAAGAGGCGGAACACCTCGCGTGACGAGGCACCGGCGGCACGCAGCAGGCTGGTTTCGCGACGGCGTTCGCTGGCTGCGAGGGCCACGCTGTTGGACGCTGAACCCGCCCCGACCACGACGCTCAGCACGGTCACGAGCAGGAGCAGAGGCTGCACCTCGCCGAGCGGGGACCCCGCGCCGGTGCGCGGGTCGACGGTGGTGACGCCGTTGCCGAGGGACGCGCGCACCTCGTCCGAGACCTGCGCAGAGTCGGCGCCGGGAGAGAGGTGGAGCGCCACCATCGCAGTGCGCAGACCGAGGCGGAACTGGTCGAGCATCGCAGTCTCGGTGATGAAGACTCCGTTGCGCGTGAAGCCACCGAGCCCGCCCCCATCGCTGAAGCCGACGATGGTGAAGGTGTCGGGGCCGGTGACGGTGGTGAGCTCGAGCGTGTCGCCGATCTGCAGCGGAGCGCGGTGCTCGGCCTGGGCGAGGACCACCGCGAGACCCTGGTCGACGACGACGTCGACGTGGCTGTCAGGCTTGGGCAGGCGGCCAGAGGCGAGCGACAGGGGACGGAGCGCGACGCCGCCGCCGCGCAGCGCGAGCAGGTTGACCGTGGTCCCGCTCACATCGTTGGTGGTGAGCCGGGCGATAACCCGCTTCTCATACAGCGGCACCTCGTCGGCGACACCGGGGAGAGTGCCGAGCCGCGCGGCGTCCTCAGCGGCCAGCCCGGTCCCGGCGGTGACGCGGATGTCGAGGTCGGACGCGCCCGCCGATGCCTGCGCGGCGGAGCGCGACTCCGCATCGAGGCCGGTTATGGCCACCGCCACGCCGAGCACGACGGCGATGCCGAGCGCGACCGCGGTGGCGGTGAGCAGGGCGCGCATCGGACGGCGGCGAATTGCTCGCAGCGCCAGCGCCCAGGCCAGGCTCACAGGTCGAGCTTGCCCAGCCGCGCCACGAGGACGCGCACGGCGGCGGGCTCACCGGCATCCCCACGTTGGGTCAGCCGGACCTCGTCGATGATCTCGCCGTCACGCATCACCAGCACACGGTCAGCGTGGGCGGCGACGCGAGCGTCGTGGGTGACGAGCACGGTGGTCTGCTCCTGGCTGCGGCAGAGCCGCCCCAGCAGCGCCATCACCTCGTGTCCACTGGTCCAGTCGAGATTGCCGGTCGGTTCGTCGGCAAGGAGCAGAGCCGGGGCGGCCGCCAATGCGCGAGCGATGGCCACGCGCTGCTGTTCGCCACCGGAGATCTCCTCGGGCCCGTGTCCCTGGAGACCGTGCAGGTTGAGCTCGTCCATGAGCAGCGTGACGCGGTCGTTGATGTCCTCCCTGCTCACCCGGCCGACGCGATGGCGCGGGGACCCCTCGTTGCGCAACCGCAGCGGCAGCGCCACGTTCTCTGCGGCCGTGAGGTTGGGGAGCAGGTTGAAGAACTGGAAGACGAAACCGATGCGGTCACGTCGAAACGCGGACAGTGCCGTGTCGTCCAGGGTGTACAGCGACCTGCCCTCGACTGAGACCGTTCCTGAGTCCGGCGGCTCGAGCCCACCAAGGATGTGGAGCAGCGTGCTCTTGCCGCAGCCGCTCGGGCCCATCAGCGCGACGAACTCGCCGCGGATCACCTCGAGGGACACGCCGCGCAGCACCTCGCGGGATGGCCTTCTGATCGAATACGTCTTGCGCAGGTCGTCGGCGACGACAACCGTGGTTCCCGCCGGCGCGGCGGGGGCGATGGCGCTCATGGTGTCGCACCCCTTGGTTGGTCGGTGGCTACTGGTCGCGTCGTGGTCTTCATGGCGTCGTCCTCAGCGTTGGGAGGGTCTGCAGCACCGCACTACGGCCGTCGCGTGCAGCAGTTGATGGCGCGTTCAGTCGATGAGATAGCTCTCCAGGACGCTCTCCACCGAGTTGAAGAGGAGCCCACCCGGCTGGGCGAGCAACGGCGGCAGCGTGAGTGTGGGAAGCGGGGTCGGACCGGGTGTCGGTGTCGGGGGCACTGCGGCCGTCGCGCTCGGTGCGGGTGCCTGCGGCGGGAGCGCAGCGGTCACCCGCGCCGGTGGCTGCGCAGGCGGCGCCGGTGGCGCGCTGTTGCGCGTCGGCGTGCCACCTCCGGTCGAACGAGGCTTGGGCTTCGGTGGTGGCGGAGGAGGAGGAGGAGGCGGCGGCGGCGATGAGTGCAGCTGGGCGAACTCCTCGGAGAACATCCAGACGCCGGTGTAGCTGCCGCCACCGCCGGACCACGCGCTGCCGCCGGAGTTGTCAGAGCCGACGCCCAGAGCGGTGTAGGCACTGTTGAGAATGTTGGAGCGATGATCTGGGCTGTTCATGAACGCGGAGTTGATCTGCGATGCGCCGGACGTGTTCCAGCCGATGTTCTCGCCAGCAGAGAGGTAGCGCACGCCGAACGCCTGCATCATCGAGAAGACGTTTCGCCCGCAATTGAGGATGGTGTGCGAGAAATAGTTGCGCTGGATCATGTCGACCGAACGGCCGTTGACGGGAAACCCGCAACCGTTGTATCGGCTGCCCTCACCGATCGTCGCCAGGGTGCCGTTGTAGCTCAGCGAACGCACGCCGTTGCTGGCGCGGTCCTGGTTGGTGAAGCTGAAGAGAGCGGCGTCGGCGGACCCGTCGGCGCGCACCGGGGTGGCCGTCGCGGTGGCGTGCAGTGCTGCGATGGTGACGCCCCCGAGGACTGCGAGGGAGGCCGCGGTGGTGGCAATGCGCCGCCACGAGCGCAGTTCAGTCAGCGGTCGGGCGGCGTCGGCCCGGACCAGCGCTGCGGTCCGCAGCAGCTCTTCCCAGCGCGCCTCGTCGGCCCCCGCCATATGCCTCGCCATGGCGCAGGAATACCCCAGGCCACCGGCAGTGTGGTGGCCCGGTAACGGTTCGTAACTGGGATGTCGGAGAAACGTGGACGGCCGTCGCCGCGGGCGAACGTCAGGCGGCGGCGAACTCGCCTTGACAGGATCGTTGCACGGACCGCGCGGGGTCGCGAGCGCTGCCCGGTAGCCTTTGTTCGGGATCGACAACAAGAGGAGACGCCCCGGATGTCGCTACTCGACAGGGTGCAGCGCAAGGCTGAGGGAGCGAGCACGGCCGCATCCAAGG
>CATPAP010000112.1 GCA_955651875.1 Candidatus Dormiibacterota bacterium | reverse complement strand
CTCCCGGGCCGACGGGATGACGGCGAGCAGCGCCAGCACCGACACTGCCTGGGTGGCGCTCGGTGCCAACCTCGGACACCGCGGACGTGCCCTGGCCCGACTCCGCGAGCTCCTCGCCCGCGACGGCGTGGTCGTCGAGGCCGTCTCACAGGAGATTCTCACCCGCCCAGTCGGGGTGACCGGCCAGGGCGACTTTCACAACCAGGTGCTGCGCCTGCGCGCCCCCCGACCGTGGTCACCGCAGCAGTGGCTCGACCACACCGCTGCCGCCGAGCGCGATGCCGGCCGGCGCGACACCTACCACTGGGGCCCCCGCCGCGCTGACGTCGACATCCTCCTCCTCGGCGACAGCGGGGACATCTCAGTCGACCAGCCCGGGCTCACCGTCCCCCACCCTCAGATCGCCAACCGTCCCTTCATCGCCCGCCTGCTCAAAGAGCTCGGCCGCGACCTCTGACCGCCCCGCCTCTAGATCGGCAACCGATCGGCCAGCTGGGGGACGATCCGCAGCGCCGTCTGCACCTGGCGGGCGATCGTCCCGAGCTCGGGCGGCTTCTCGAAGTCGATGAGCCACGAGTGCTCGGCGGTGAACTTCTCCACCAGAGTGGTGCGTCCAAGCGCCGCGAGGCCGATGTGCACTGATGGCCGGTCGTCGTCGGGGAACGCCTTGCCGATCAGCGTCTGCACGGTGTCGACCCAGGTTCCCACCTCGCCGACATCCTGCAGCTCGTAGCCACCGTCGCCGAGCACGAACTCAGCCTCGATCTCGACGAACGGCTGGGGGGCGAGGTGCTGATGCGGGCAGTCCTGCGCCTCCTCCTCGTCGTGGTAGAGCTCGCAGTCTGCTCCGCTGCCGTAGCTGGCGACGTAGGTCATGAGCGCGTCCCACGCGAAGTTGATGTGCACGTGGTAGCGCGACGGTGGCTCCGAGGGCGACAGCCGTACGGTGCACTCGAAACGCCGCTCGCCGATGCCGGGCTCGACGTGATGGCGCACATCCTCGATGCTCAGGCCCGACGTGTCGATCGCCTCGAGCAGGCCGGAAGCGAACTCTTCGTAGGAGGGGAATGGAGGCCGGATCTGCGGGGATTCGCTGGGCGGCAGACCTGCTCCTGTGTGCTCCGACACCTACAGTCCCAGCCGCAGCCGGCGCAGGTGCCGAACGCTGACGACGAGGACGTTGATCACGACGGTGGTCACGGCGACCACTCCGATCCAGAAGACGAGCGGCGCCTCCGCCCCGGGTGTCTTCCAGTCGTAGACAGCGAGGATGCCGGCGAGCAGCAGGCCGGCGGCCACCAGCGCCATGGCGGCCACGGTGACCGACACCAGCGGGTCAGGCGCACGGTGCCCGCCGTGGATCGTCTCGCCGGCTCGGAGCATGGGCGGGGTGGGCATCGCGGTCAGTCTACTCACCGCTCTCCGGGCGCGGGTTGGTGAAGCGGTAGCCGATTCCCGGCACCGCCAGGATGTAGTGCGGGTTGGCGGGATCGGGCTCGAGCTTGCGGCGCAGGTTGCGCACGTGGACGTCGATGACGCGGGTGGCGATGGGGACCTCGTATCCCCACACGGACGAGAGGATGCGCTCACGGGACAGGACGTCCCCGGCGTTCAGCGCGAGGAAGCTGATCAGGTCGAACTCGGTGTGGGTCAGCGCGACGTCGCCGCCGTCGCGGATGACGCGGCGCTCCGCGGTGTCGATGATGATCCCGCGGAACACGAGCCGCCGTCCCTCTCCATTGCGCGAGGCCGGCTCGTTGGCCTTGCGCAGCTGGGTACCGATGCGCGCGAGGAGCTCGCGGGGACGGAAGGGCTTCTTGATGTAGTCGTCGGCGCCGATCTCCAAGCCGAGCACCACGTCGATCTCGTCGTTCTTGGCCGACAGGATGACCACCGGCATGCGGTGCCCGGCACGGCGGATGTCGCGGCAGATGTCGAAGCCCGAGAAGTCGGGCATCATCAGGTCGAGCAGGACCACGTCGGGTCGGATGGTCTGAACCGCCTCGAGCGCATCGGCGCCGCGCCCAACCTCGGCGACGGCGTACCCTTCGGATTCGCAGGTCAGGCGGATCGTCTTTCGGACCAGCTCATCGTCGTCCACGACGAGCACCATCGCCTGACCTTCCACTTCACCGTCCTTCACAATTCTTGACCGCCCCACGATTCTAGGGGCGTCGCGGAACCTGCGGAGCAAAGCGGCGATCTCGCCTCCGAGTGAGGCGGTTGCTACTATACGGGCCGACTTCGGGTCGCCAGTCACAGGAGTCATCTCAAGTGCAGACTCAGGGATCGCTGCAGGAGTCGGATCTCGGCGCCCTTCTGCAGACGATGCAGTCGGAGAGAGCCACCGGGACGCTGACCCTGGAAGACGGATCTGACAGCGCTTCGCTGTTCTTCCTGTTCGGCCACCTCTTCCACGCGACCGCCCCGGACGGCGACGGTGAGAACGTGGTGATCAATGCCCTCGGCTGGCGCGATGGAACGTTTCACTTCGATCCCCGAGCCAAGCTCCCCGCCGAGGAGACCATCAAGTCCTCGCCCGCCGAGCTGATCGCCGCAGCCGAACAGGCCAGCGAGCCGGTCGGCGCAGGCTCGACCGCCGCGGCGACGCCGTCGCTGCGCGCCATCGAGGGCTCGCCTGCGGGCACGTCGATCTGGAGCCCGTCCGCCGCAGTACACGAGCCCGCCGCCGAGCAGCAGTCGAACTGGACCCCGTCAGGCGCCGCCGATCGTCAGCCCGACACGGCGGAGTCATGGGATGCCGGCAAACCGGCGGCCGAGCCCATTCCGGTGTACGCGCCCGCCGAGTTCTCACCCAGCTACGCCCCCGAAGTTCCGGCGCCGGTCGCCGACGTCGCCTCCGCTGCGGGCTTCGACGCCGACAGTGACCGCACCCCGGCCACTCCCGCCTCTGCCGGCGCGGCGACGGTGGTGCCGGTCGGAGTGCTTCCCATCCCGTCCGGCAACGTGCAGTACCAGGGGCTCAAGAGCGCGTTCGTCGACTTCCCCCGTCTGCTGCGCACGCTCCGCAGTGACCACCACACCGGCTTCATCCGCCTGGTCAGCGGGGAATCGTCCGGTGTCCTCCTCTTCCGTGACGGCGAGGTGGTCGAAGCGGAGGCCGGCGAGGACGGTTCCCTCCACGGGGAGGAGGCGTTCCTCATCTTCCGCAGTCAGATGGACACCGGGCAGGGCCTCATCGACGTCGTCGACATCGACACCGACACCGTCACATCGATCGCCCGCCTTCTCACCGGGCCGCCGCTGTTCACCGGCCTGCTGGCCCGCTTCGTGAACTTCCCCGCGCTGCTCGAGTACCTGGCCGAGGAGCAGCTCGATGGGTCCGTGATCGTGGTGGGGGGCTCCGAGGCGGGGGTGATCCTGCTCAAGGAGGGGAGCGTGCTCGCCGCCTACACAGCCGGTTCACGCGCCCCGCAGACCAGCACCGACGACGTCGCCGCGCTGGCGACGGAGCGTCCGGCACGCATCGAGGTGCGCGGGGAGGACAGCTCGCGCAGCGTGATCGACACCGAGGCGGCTCTGTCCCGGCCGCACTAAGGACCTGGCCGGCGTGACCCGGAGCCGGCTGCGACGGCTCGCGCGGCTGGCCGGCGGCTGCGGCACGGGCGCTGCCCTCGCACTGACCCTGACCGGCTGCTTCTCCGCGCCACCACAGATCACCTCGCTCGAGCCCAATCGCGGCTCGACCTCTGTTGCAGCCGACGCGCCCGTGCAGGTGGTGTTCGACCGCTCGGTCTCTCATGCCAGCGTGGCCACCCGGTTCACGGTGACCCCGCCGATCCCCGGATGCGATTTCAACAACGTGTTCTCGGCACCGTCGACGGCTCCCTGCTGGATCCACTGGCTCGACACCGCCCCCGGATTCGAGCTGCTCCACGCGGGCGCGGTCTTCGCGCCGGCGACGCGCTACACATTCACGCTCGCCGGGGGGTTCGACGACCCTGCGGGGGACATCAACAACCTCGACCACCACTGGGATTTGACCACGGCGCCCGCGCCCGTCCTCGCCTCGAGCGCGCCGGCCGACCACGCCACCGGCGTCCCTGTCGACGCGCCGCTCGCGGTGTCATTCACCGCCGCCATGGACGCACCGTCGACGGCCGCGGCGATCGCCCTCGAACCGGCGGTGGCGGGGACGCGCGTGGTGCGCAACACATCCGACCACAGCCGTTTCGTGATCCTGCCGGGTGCGCTCCTCGATCCCGGCATCCCCTACACCATCAGCGTGGCCCTGACGGCGCGCGGCGAGGACGAGCAGCTCCTGGCGGCGCCATTCGCGGTGCATTTCACCACCGGATCGCGCCTCCAGAGCGCCCACGCCACAGTTCTCGCAGGCGTTCCGGGCGAGGGCGCGACCGAGGTCCTCCTGGCCGCGCTCGGGCCCGCCGCGCCTGGCGAGCCGGTCGCGGCGCCGGTGCTGCTCAAGGCACCCCGCTGCGAGGTGGCGGCGGCCTGCCCAGGGCTGCCGCTCCAGGCGCCGTTGCAGACGTTCGCGGCCGCAGCTGTCGCCCCCGACGGCGCTCACCTCGCGGTGGTCGTCGACGGCCCCAGCCCCGGAGCCTCGCACCTCGAGGTGCTCGACACCGTCGACGACGCCGTTGCGGCGGACATCGTGGGCGGGGCGAAGCCCTCGTGGTCACCTGACGGCCGCGAGCTCGCGCTTGCGACACCGTCGGCGGTGGAGGTGTTCGACGTGCGCTCCGCGACGCTGTCGGTCGTGGCTGCGGACACGGCGGTCACCGCCGCGCCGCTGTGGTCCGCCAACAGCACCCTGGTGATCAGCACCGCCTTGGCGGCAGGCCGTCCGGGGCCGGTTGCCATCGTCAACCGCCAGCTCGATGCGCGGTACGACCTGCCCGGAGCGATCCCGGCCGCGACCGCCGTCGCGGTGTCGCCGGCCGGGGCGCGGATCGCGCTGAGCAGCGACGGCGGCAAGGTGGTGATCGTCCCCGCCGCGGGTGCGGTTGGCGGCGTGCAGACGCTCGCCGGACGCCTTCAGGCAATCGGCTTCGCGAGTGAGGGCACGCTGATGGCGATCAACACCGGCGGGGACACCGCGCAGCTGGTACGCATCAGCGTGGCTGGCGGCGACAGCACCGCGGTCACGCTGGGCCAGGGGATCACGGACCTGCAGAGCGTGCGCATCGCGCCCGATGGGCGCAGGCTGGTGTGTCTGGCCGTCGACCCGTCCGGCGTCATCCAGGCGTACGTCGCCAACGCCGACGGCACCGGTGAGCTGCCCATGACCCGCTTTCTCGCCAGCGGGCTGCAGGCACAGGCTGTCGACTTCTCCGACTGAGCTGTCGCCTGCGGCCCTTTGGGTAGGCTGCGACTCAGTGGCCATCCCTCTCCTCTTCCTCATCGCCGACACCGGTGGCGGGCATCGCGCCGCCGCCGCCGCGGTGGCAGGCCAGCTCGCCATCGACCGACCCGGCGAGTTCGACGTCGCCATCATCGACCCGGTGGACTCCCCATCGCCGGGGGTGCTGAGCCGGACCGCGGACCTGTACGGGCCTCTCATCCACCACGCGCGCTGGCTGTGGGCGGCGATGTACCACGCGACCAACTCGGCTGCTGTGCTATCGCTGATGCGCCGGTCCGCGCTGCGACCGCTGCGCCGCACCCTGCGGCGCATGGTGGAGACGGAACGTCCGAGCGCGGTGGTGTCGTTCCACCCTCTGCTCAATCACCTCGCCGCCGAGGCCGTGCACGCCAGCGCCACCCCGCAGGTGCCCGTGATCACAGTCATCACCGACCTCGTCGATATCCACGCCGGGTGGGCATGCGCGGACGTCGATGCGGTGGTGATTCCCTCGCCCGGCGGGCTGGCCCGCTGCCGGCGGGCGGGGATCCCCGCGGATCGCTGTCACCAGCTCGGGTTGCCTGTCGACTCCGCGTTTGCCCGGCCGTTTCCCGACGACCGCGAGCGCCGCGACCTGCGGCGTCGGCTCGGGCTGAACGAGGAGCGCTTCACCGTGCTCGTCTGCGGCGGCGCAGACGGCTCCGGTGGGCTGCCGGCCCGCGCCCGCGCCATCGCCGGCTCGGGCCTCGAGGTCGGCCTCGCGGTGATCTGTGGCCGCAACGATCGCGCGCGCAGGCGCCTGGCGGGGTTGCGCGACCCTGACGGCCGGTCCATCCCGGTACTCGGCTTTGTCGACAACATGGCGGACTGGATGCGTGCCTCCGACGTGGTCGTCACCAAGGCGGGACCGGGGACCGTCAGTGAGGCCCTCTGCTCCGGGTTGCCGATGCTGCTGACCTGGTACATCCCGGGACAGGAGCGCGGCAACCTCGAGTGGCTGGTGAACATCGGCGCGGGCCGCTACGTTCCACGACCGCGCGAGCTCTTCGACGCCATCGTCGAGCTGTCCGCACCGGGTTCGCCGGGAATGGCCGCGATGCGTGCCGCGGTCGCATCGGCAGCACGGCCGCAGGCCACTGAGCGGGTCGCGGCCCTCATCGCCGGCATGGCGGATGGGACGGCGGCAGTCGCGTGACCGCGGTGGTGCTGCCGTCGGTCGCCGAAGGCGCGTGCAGCCTCGAGCAGCTGCGCATCTTTGCCTTTCGCAACTACGCCGAGCAATCGGTGGAGTTTGGACGCGGCATCAACGTCATCGGCGGCCGCAACGCCCAGGGCAAGACCAACCTGCTCGAGGCGGTGGCCACCCTGCTGCTGAGCCGCTCCCCGCGCGCGGCCAGCTCCGCGGACGTGGTGGCGTGGGGGAGCGACGAGGCACTGCTCGAAGCCCAGGTGTTCCGCCCCGCTGCCGATCGCAGCCTGGCGGTGCGGTTCAGGCGCGACATCGCCACCGGGCGCGTGACCCGCACCGCGACGGTCGACGGCAGCCCGCGGCCGGCGCGCGACCTGCTCGGTCTCTGCCCGGTGGTGCTCTTCTGGCCCGAGGACCTGCAGCTCGTCAAGGCCGGTCCGGACGGGCGCCGCCGGCTTCTCGACGTGGTGCTGTCGCAGCTCGACCCGCGCGCCGCTGCGGACCTGGTTCGCTATCGCCACGTCCTCGAGCAGCGCAATGCCCTGCTCCGCCAGATTCGCGCGGGGACGGCCGGGCTCGGCGCCCTCGACAGCTTCAGCCGCGAGCTGGTGACCAGCGGGGCGCGCATCCAGGTCGCGCGAGCCGAGCTGGTGCGCGCGCTCATCCCGCACGGTCGTGAGGCGCTCGCGCAGATCGGCGGCGGTGAGGAGCTCGGCCTGCGCTACCTGCCCGACGGGGGCATGGACCCCGACCGCGACGGCGACGACGCCGAGGCGGCGCTCGCCGCCACGCTGGCCCGCCGTCGCGACGACGAGGTGGCTCGGGGAGCGACCCTCGCGGGTCCCCATCGCGACGACCTCGAGCTGCTCATCGGAGGGCGCCCGGCACGCAGCGCGGCGTCGCAGGGCCAGCAGCGAAGCATCGTGCTGGCCCTCAAACTTGCCGAGGTGCGCCACATCGCGAACCGAGCCGGAGTCATGCCCGTTCTCCTCCTCGACGACGTGCTCAGCGAGCTGGACCCGGGACGGCGTCGCGACCTCATCGCGGGTCTTGCGACCGCGGGGCTGCAGACGCTCATCACCAGCTCCGAACCGCTTGGTGACGCGCTGCCGCCGG
>CATPAP010000111.1 GCA_955651875.1 Candidatus Dormiibacterota bacterium | reverse complement strand
GTTGCATCTCTCCGTCAGCCGACGAACGGCCGGCAGCCGCCGGCTGGAACGGGAATTCGTCACTGTGCCGATCCTGTCGTACCATCCGCCTCGTCGCGATGCCTCTCGCTCTCAGCCGTCCACGAATACTTCTCCTGCTGGTCTCCGTCGGGCTCGTCGGCACCCTCGGGCTGTCCACCGGGCGCACCGGACCCGCGCTCACGCTCCGCGCACCGGCGGCGCCGGCTGAGGCTGCGGCACCCGACCTCTCCAGGCCGGCGTGGTTCGACATGCGCCTGCTCAGCGAACCGGTCAGCTTCGTGCCTGCCACCGCGGCGGCGACGCCGCCGGTCATCCACGCGCTCGCCGGCATCCTTGTCGACATCGATACCGGTGCCATCATTTGGGAACACGACGCGCACGCTCAGCTGCCGCCGGCGAGCACCACCAAGATCCTCACCGCCCTGGTTGCGCTGGAGAACTTCACGCCCGCCCAGCGCGTGACCGTCACCGCGTCGGCGCTCCATCACGCGTGGGACGAAACCAAGATGGGGCTGAAGGCGGGCGAGACGCTCACGATGCAGGAGCTGCTGACCGGCATGCTGCTGGTCAGCGGCAACGACGCGGCCGCGGCGATAGCCGTCGACACGGTGGGCACGGAGCGCTTTGTTGCGGCCATGAACGCCCAGGCCGCCGCGCTCGGCCTGCACAACTCGCATTTCACGAACCCGGTCGGCCTGCAGGATCCCGATCACTACACGTCTGCGTACGACCTCGCCGCCATCAGCGCGGCTGCGGTGCAGCGGTTGCCCATCTTCCGCGACATCGTGGCGATGCGCAGCGCCGACCTGCCGGCGACGGCGGACCACCCCGATTTCAACCTCCAGTCGATCAATACCCTGCTTGGGATGTATCCCGCCGCGGTGGGGATCAAGCCGGGATGGACCACCGACTCTGGGTACTGCGAGGTGGGCATGGCCGTTCGCGACGGTCACCGCCTGATCTCCGTCCTGCTCAACGCGCCGTACGACTTCAGCCAGTCGCGCCGCCTGCTCGACTGGGGTTTCGTCCAGGAAGGACTGGCGTCGACACTGCCGACCCCTACGGCGGCGCCGTCGCCGCATGGCTGAGACGGATTCCCGGCGTGGGGACACCACGCGCCTGACCGTGATCGGCAGCGGCGACGCCTTCACCGGGTGCGGTTGCAATGCTGCGTACCTCGTCGACGATCGCGTGCTCATCGACTGCGGGGCGCCCGTGCAGGTGATGCTGCCGCGCGCCGGAGTCGCCGTCGCGTCGCTCGACCTCGTGGTCATCACCCATTTCCACGCCGATCACACGTACATGCTGCCCATGCTGCTCGGCGCGCGAGCGTTCGTCGGCGAGCTCCGACCCGGGCTGACCATCGGCGGTCCACCGGGCACGCGCGAGTACGTCCTCCGTCTGCTCACCACTGGCTATGGGCATCACCTGGTCGGTCTCATCGAGGAACGGCTGCGGCCGCGATGGCTGCTCCTCCAGGACGCCGTGAGCGAGACCGTCGCCGGCTACACGGTGGGCGCGCACGCCGTGCTGCACAGCACCGGACCATCGCTGGCGTACACCGTCCAACGCGGTGAGGGCCCGGTCATCGGCTTCAGCGGCGACAGCGCGCTCTGCGCCGGACTCCGTCGAACCATCGCCACCTCCGACCTGATGGTGTGCGAGTGCACCGGCTGGGACGCGCCCGCCGAAGGCGGCCACCTCTGGCGCGGCGAGCTCGAGGAGCTGATCGCCGCGTACCCGGCCACCCGCTTCGTGCTCAGCCACCTGCGCACCCGCGGCACTGTCCCCGGCGCGATCATCGCCCATGATCTGCTCGCCCTCGACGTGGCCGCGCCGCAGGCAAGTGGGCCACCGCGGTAGGCACCCGCCTACGGCGTCACGGGGTCGCGCTCCGGCTCAGAATCGCACGCCAGGTGAGACGCGGAGCCACCCGCGCGATGCGCCACCAGGCGCGGCGCATCTTCACCAGCTCGCGGGGATGCGGAGGGAGCGCGGCATACGTCGCCCGGTTGCTCACCGCTGCAATGGCGACAAGTCCATCAGCGATGCGACGGCGCAGCGGCGTCGCGCCGCGCTGCGCCCCGCCTCTGCGGTGCGTCAGCGACGTCGTGTCCGGCGGCACCGCTGCGGCGAGCAGGCGTGCGTACTCCTCGTAGGTCAGCGCTGGGTCTCGCCGCACTCCGAGTACGCGTCCAAGGAGCCCCACTCGCCGCCAGACCCCGCGGATGTTGCGAGGACGCAGGAACCAGGTGATCGACGCGATGCCGATGACCAGCGCTCCCAGAACACCCAGGGTGCCATTGGCGAGCGCTGCAGGCACGGTGGGCCCGCCGTTGGCGTCGCCGGCCGGTGGGACCACTGTCGCCATTGGTGTTGTGGACGGCCGCGGCGTTGAGCTCGGGCTCGGTGGGGGGCCGGTCGGTTGGGGCGACGCGGGCGACGCCGCGGCGCCTCCGCGCACGAAGGGCTCATAGTCGCCGAGCTGCGACGGCGGCGTGGGTTCGAAGGGTATCCAGCCGTACTTCGGGAAGTACGCCTCCACCCAGCTGTGCGCGTCATTGCTGGTCACGGTGTGGGTGAGGACGTTGTTGTTGTGCCCAGCCGCCTCCGGGGCGCTGCCCGGCCCGTAGCCGTTGACCAGGCGCGCCGGAACACCGAGGCTGCGCAGCATGCTGCCCATGGCCGACGCAAAGTACTGGCAGTACCCCGCGTGGCTCTTGGTCAGGAAGAACACCACCGGCCAGACGTTCTCGGCGGTCGGGCCGTTCTCGCCCGGCACGGGCGGGTCGAGCGTGTAGCGGAAGAACTGAGGATTGCGCAGGTGGTTCTCGATGGCCGTCGCCTCGTCGTAGGGGTTGGTCGCGTTGACCGTCCACTGCTGCGCGAGCTGCTGGATCACCCTGGTCTCCCCCGAACCGTCGTCCGCGAAGGCGAGAAACCCATCGCCGGTGAGGAACGCCGGATACGCGATGCCGGCGTTGCGGAGCTGGTCGACGGACGCCGTCGGGACGGTGCCCGTGGTGGTGAAAGCCGTGCCGACCAGCGACGTACCCGCCGAAGCGGAATCGACCGTGAGCAGGCCCCCCAGCGCGCCCGGCGGGCTGACCCCGGTGACGTGCGCGACGACGGATGCGCTGTCCGGTTCACCGGGGAACGGGATCACGTCAGTTGCGGAGTTGTCGGCACTCACGAGGATCGTCGCGGTGATCGGCTTCTGCGCGACTCCGACCCCGCCGTCGTCGACGTTGCGGTCACGGTCGAGCGGCCCGGGAGACGAGGTCACCACCGCGACGTCCCCATTGTTGCCGTTGGTGTCGGGGATCCAGCTGCCCTGCATGAAGACGGAGTCCGTCGCCATGCGCAGGTAGGACGTGGCCGAGCTGTTGGTGCGGTAGGTGAGCACGGGCTGGTTGCTCAGCGCGAGCGCACCACCGGGGATGGTCGCCGGGTTGAACTGCACGGTGCCGCTTGCGAAAGTGTGACCTTTACCGCCGGGCACCTGGCTGTGGCCACCGAATCCGAAGAGGCGCGCCGACAGGTCGGTGCTGGTCAGCGGCGGCAGGACCAACGCGAGCACCACGATGACCACCCCGCCCGCGGCGGCGGCGGCGGCGAAGCGTCCGTCAGTGCCGGGCAGCACGCGGACCTGGCGCTGTCTCCATCCCTCGTTCAGGCGGTCGAGGTGCACTGCCGCGATGAGCATGATCGCGGTCACCGCCGCGATCGTGGCTGGGAGACCGGCAACGTTCGCCGCCGGCGCGTTGATGACATTGACGGCAAGAACCGTCCAGCATGGCCCGGTGGCGAGGGCGCCACGCCGTTCGCGGATCGCGAACCACGCCGCCCAGGCGCCGCAAACCCAGAGCAGGGCTCCGAGACCGACGTTGAACTCCCACTGCGAGTTCCCGAGCAGCCCGGTCGCCGCCGCCGCGGCGTAGTGCGCGACGAGGTGGGGAAGGTCGCCTCCCGCCGTCCCGGGTCGCGATCCAACCGTGGTCGGGAGCAGGCTCGCGAAGAGGAGGAAAGGGGCGCCGCCAAGAGCGAGCAGCCGCGGCACCCGTGCGCGCGCCAGGACGAGCGCCTCGAGCGCACCCGCGATCCCGATGAGCAGCACCGAGGGGCTGCCGTCCGTCCACCCGCCGGCAAGGACGGACCACCCGGTGGCCGTGAGGAGCGCCATGACCAGGAGGGTGGTGGTGGAACCGCGTACGGAGAGAGGGCGCGCACCGATCGAGACCGTGGCCACGCTCATCGTCAGTCGCCGGCGGCGCGCGCCCTCTCGCCGCTGCCCAGCACATCACCGCGTCGCACCAGCCACCAATCGATGGCCAGGCGCCAGGCTGCGGGAATGCGCATCGGCGGTCCGGCGGCACCGAAAGAGGAGGTTTCGAGGAGAACTGCGAGGTGGCGCTGACCGCGTGCGCCGGAGTCGACGAGCGCCTCGACCCAGGCTGGATCCCTGTCTGCGGTGACCACGACCATCCCGCCGCGGCCGCGCCAGCCATCGCCGTGCCTTCTCACAACATGGGCGAGCGGCGCGGTGCCATCGTCGCGGGCGGTCGCGAGGTAGTCGAGCAGTCGCATGCGCTGCGCCTCGCCACGTCCGGCTCCGAACGCGCGCATCTCCGCGTCGTTGGTGATCAGCCCGACCGCCTGGCCGCGGCGCGTCACCGCGTGCGCGATGGATGCCGCGATCGACACCGCGTACTCGAGTGACGACTCCGGCGCCTGGCCGGCATGAATGGCGGCACGCAGGTCGAGGATCACGAGAAGGTCGGCGCTGTGCCGGGTGTCGTAGGTGCGGCTCATCAGCCGGCCGGTGCGCGCGGTCGAGGCCCAATGG
>CATPAP010000110.1 GCA_955651875.1 Candidatus Dormiibacterota bacterium | reverse complement strand
CGACCGGGATGAAGTGGGGGTTCCTGCCCAAGGACGTCTTCCCTCGCTACCTCTGCTGCAACGCCGACGAGTCCGAGCCGGGCTGCTTCAAGGACCGCGCGCTCATCGACGAGAATCCCCACCAGCTCATCGAGGGCCTGCTGCTCGCGGCGTACGCGCTCCAGGTGAACGTTGCCTTCATCTACATCCGCGGCGAGTACCACGACCAGCGCCTCCTGCTCGAGCGCTGCGTTGCGGAGGCCCGAGCCGCCGGTCACATCAGCGATGACATCCACGGCAGCGGCTTCGCCTGTGACGTCATCGTGCACGGCGGCGCCGGGGCGTACATCTGCGGCGAGGAGACCGCGCTGATCGAGTCCCTCGAGGGCTACCGGGGTGAGCCGCGCCTCAAGCCGCCGTTCCCGGCGATCAAGGGGCTCTACGGCAAGCCGACCGTCGTCAACAACGTCGAGACGCTGGCCAACCTGCCCCACATCGTGCAGCGGGGCGGCGCCTGGTTCAAGGCGCTCGGGACCGAGAAGAGCGCCGGGACGAGGCTGTTCTGCTGCAGCGGTCACATCAACCGTCCCGGCACGTACGAGATGCAGATGGGCACACCGATCCGCGAGCTCCTCGAGGAGGAGTGTGGGGGGATGTGGAAGGATCGCCCGATCAAGGCATTCCAGCCGGGCGGAGGTTCGATGCAGGTGCTGCTGCCCGAGCACCTCGACCTGCCGCTCGACATGGACGCGGTCGCCAAAGCGGGCTCGTCGCTGGGAGCCGGCGCGATGATCTTCATGGACGAGACCACGTGCCTGGTCAACGTGTCGATGCGGCTCGTCGATTTCTACCAGCACGAGTCCTGCGGGAAATGCGCACCGTGCCGCGAGGGCACCTACTTCGAGTCCGACCTGATGCACCGGCTCGAGGCGGGGATGTGCACTCCGGAGGAGCTGAACACGCTGGCTGACATCTGCGACAACATGAACGGGAAGTGCTTCTGCCCGCTCGGCGACACCGCGACGTGGTTCGTGATGTCGGCGTTCCAGGCGTTCCGTGAGGAGTTCGAGGCGCACTGTGGTGCCGGAACGTGCCCGGTCCGGGCTGGGCGCGCTCAGCTGGTGAGCGCGTAGATGGTCGCCGACGCGACGCCGCCGGCGCAGCCCGACGACGGACTCGTCGGCGTCACCATGGACGGTCGGTCGATCCGCGTTGCCAAGGGAACGCTGCTCACCGACGTGGCGACGGAGCTCGGTATCCACATTCCGATCTACTGCTCACATCCCAAGATGGATCCCGTCGCCGTGTGCCGCATGTGCCTGGTGCACGTTGAGAAGACGCCCAAGCTGCAGCCCGCGTGCGCCACCTACGCCGCGGAGGGGATGGTCGTCGACACCGAGCGTGCCGACGTCGCCAAGACGCGCGAGGGAATGCTCGAGTTCCTGCTCCTCAACCACCCGCTCGACTGCCCGGTGTGCGACCGCGGCGGTGAGTGCGACCTCCAGGACTTCGCGTTCCGATATGGGCCACCCAGCTCGAGGTTCCCGATCACCGAGAAGGTGCACTTCAACAAGGCCGTCGTGCTCAGCGAGAAGATCGAGCTCGACCAGGAGCGCTGCATCCTCTGCTGGCGCTGCACGCGCTACTACGATGAGATCACCGGCGAGAAGGAGCTGGTGCTCCAGGAGCGTGGTGTCCACACCCTGGTCAACACCTTCGACGGCCAGCCGCTCAGGTCCGACTTCCAGGGCAACCTCCCGGAGATCTGCCCCGTCGGCGCGCTCACTCATCGCCAGTACCGTTTCAAGGCGCGGCCGTGGGACCTGCAGCGCGCCAAGGGCGTGTGCCCGGAGTGCTCGTACGGCTGCAACATCAACGCCGACACGCGCGACTTCGAGATGAGGCGCTTCGCCTCACGCGACAACCCGCTCGTCGATGACATGTGGCTGTGCGACCGCGGCCGCTACAGCGCGGAGAGTTGGAACCATGTCGAGCGGGTCCGCCGCCCCGCCGTCCGCGAGGACGGCAAGGCTCGCGATGTCTCAGTGAGCGAGGCGATTGGAGCCGCGGCGCGTTCGCTGCGCGCCCTGCGCGAGCGCGATGGGCCGGGCGCAATTGCAGTGCTCGGCTCCGCGCAGAACACCAACGAGGAGCTCTGGCTGCTGCAGCGCCTCGCCCGCGAGGTCCTCGGCACACCTCACATCGACCACCAGCTCGAGGCATTTCCCGGCATCGGACCCGCAGAGCACGCACTCGGAATCGCGGAGGTCGAGGACTGTGCTGCGGTGATCGTGCTCGGCGACGAGCCCGAGCACGAGGCACCGGTGCTCACCCTGCGCCTGCACAAGGCGCAGACCAAGCGCGGCGTGTCGGTGCGGCGCGTGCAGCACGACGCCAGCGCTCGCGCCATCGGCGATCTGCCCGAGGGGATCATCGGCGTGATCGCCGACGAGATCCACCGCGAGGACTCCTCCCGGCTGACCGCAGAGCTCGGCCGTACCCGCACGGTGCGGCGTCTCACCGTCACCCGTGGGGTCAACGGGCGCGGGGCCAAGGACGTCGGCATGCTCCCCAACAGCGGGCCCGGATACGCCACGGTCGGCGACGTCGGCAAGCCCGGACGTCAGATCCTCGAGGACGCTGCGGCCGGCATCATCACGGGACTGGTGGTCATGGGTGGCAGCTTCTGGGCCGACGACCTCGCGCCGCTGCTCGCACGCGTGGCGTCGAAGGTCGAGGTGCTCGTCGTCATCGACAGCCGGCCCGGGCCGCTCAGCCGCGCCGCCACCGTGCTCATCCCCGGCCACGCCTACTTCGAGAAGGCGGGCACCGTCACCAACGTCGAGGGCCGAGTCCAGCGCATCCGCGCCGCCCTGCCGCCGGCCACGCAGACGCCGGTCGAGACCCGCGTGCTCAGCGCGCTCGCCGCCGAGCTGGGCGCCCCGGGCTGGCCGGGTGATCCGCTCCATGTCAATCGCGAGCTCCTGGCTGCGATCCCCGCCTACGCGCGCGCGGGCAACGGCGGCCGCGCGCTGTTCGACGCCGGGGTGGTGATAAGGTGATCGGTGCCTTCTCCGACGTCTTCAACGTCGGTCGCGTCGGCGAAGACGGCATCGTTGTGCTCTTCGTCAAAGCGGTGATCGTGCTGCTCGCGCTGGCCACCGCAGCCGCGTACCTGACGTTCGCCGAGCGCAAGGTGGCGGCGCGCATCCAGCTGCGCGTCGGGCCCAACCGGGTCGGCCCGCTCGGACTCCTTCAGCCCGCCGCCGACGCCGTCAAGTTGCTCTTCAAGGAGAACGCCGCGCCGTCAGGGCGCGACAAGCTGCTCTACATGGTCGGACCCGCGCTCGCCGGCGGCGCGGCGATCTTCGCGTTCGCCGCCATCCCCATCAGCGGGTTGACCTGTGTCGGAGGGCAGCTCGTCGGCCAGGGCTGCAACGGTGGCTACGCGTTCCACTGGGACATCATTCACGTCAACGTCAGTCTGCTCTTCGTGCTGGCGGTCACCTCCCTTGGTGTGTACTCGCTCTTTCTCGGCGGCTGGTCGGCAAACAGCAAGTACTCGCTGCTCGGCGGTCTGCGCTCGTCCGCCCAGCTCATCTCCTATGAGATGGCGGTGGCGTTCGCGCTGGTGGGAGCCGTCATCCTGGCCGGCTCGCTGGACCTGGAGAAGATCGTGCTCGCTCAGCACGGCGTGTGGTTCGTCGTGCTCCAGCCACTCGCGTTCATCCTCTACTTCGCGGCTGCGCTGGCTGAGACCAACCGTCTGCCCTTCGATCTCCCCGAGGCCGAGACCGAGCTCGTGGCCGGGTACCACACCGAGTACTCGTCGATGCGATTCGGCTTCTACTTCCTCGGCGAGTACATCAACATGGTGATCGTCTGCGCCATCGCCACACTCGTCTTCCTCGGTGGCTGGCTTCCCCTGCTTCCGTGGATCCACTCCGACTGGCTCGGCGGGCTGGTGGGTGTCGGATGGTTCCTGGCCAAGGTGACAGCGCTGTTGTTCGTGATGATGTGGCTGCGCTGGACGATACCCCGCTTCCGGTACGACAGGCTCATGAACATCGGTTGGAAGCTGCTCCTGCCGCTTGGCCTCATCAACATCGTGGTCACCGGCGCGATCGTCGCGGTGCGGGCATCGTGAGGGGCCGCTGATGCTCATCGAGGTCGTCAAGGGGCTCGCCTTCACGCTCAAGACGATGCTGAGCAAGCCGATCACGGTGCGGTGGCCGGAGGAGCAGAAGCCCACGCCGCCTCGTCACCGCGGCCGGCACATCCTCCACCGCTACGACAACGGCCTCGAGAAGTGCATCGGTTGCGAGCTGTGTGCTGCGGCATGCCCGGTGGGGTGCATCTACGTGGGAGCCGCGGAGAACGACCCGGCCAACCCGGTGTCACCCGGGGAGCGCTACGCAGAGCGCTACGAGATCAACCTGATGCGCTGCATCTACTGCGGCTACTGCGCTGAGGCCTGCCCAACCGAGGCGATCACGCTCGGCCCACGCTACGAGCTCGCCGACTACCGACGGGAGCGGACCGTGGTCACCAAGGCCGAACTGCTCGAGGCGTGGCCGAAGTTCACAGGCGGACGCCATCCCTCCAGCGATCGCGGTGCCGGTGCCGACCAGCACGGCCGCGAGCTCGAGGCCACAGGACCGAGCCCGCGCGCCGCCTGGGAGGAGGAGGAGGAGGAGCAGCGCACCGACGTCCCGCACCCGGGCGAGCTCGGCGTGCCGACCCACGTGCCGCGGGTGATCACCCCCCAGGAGGCCGACCCACAATGAGCGTGATCATCTGGGTCGCCGGCGTCCTCGCCGCGCTGAGCGCGCTTGGTGTCGTCTTCTCCCCGCAGCCGCTGTACTCCGCGCTCTCGTTGGTGCTGACCATCGGCGCTCTCGCGGTGATCTTCCTGGCGCTCAATGCGCAGTTCCTCTTCGTGGTCCAGCTCATCGTGTACGCGGGCGCGGTGATGGTGCTCTTTGTCTTCATCATCGCCCTGCTGTCACCGGAGGCGGAGGATCGGGTGCGCGTCGACTTCCGGTTCGTGATCGGCGCCGTGGTCGCCCTGGGGATCACCGTGGCGATGACCGTCGCCGCGCGCAACGGCATCACCTTCAACGCCAGCAACGTCTTCCGTGCCCAGCAGATAGGCCAGGCGTCCGACCCGTACCACGCTTTTGCGTTCGACCAGAGCGACATCGGCACCGTCAACACTGCGGGCAACGTGCAGGTGGTCGGCGGCCAGCTCTTCACCACGTTCTTGCTGCCCTTCGAGATCACCTCGCTGCTGCTGCTCGTTGCGGTGGTGGGCGCGGTCTACTTGACCAGGCGCCGCGGCACGCACACCCGCCCGCTGCGGCGCGAGGCGGCGCTGGCACGGCGACCCGATCTCGCTCTCGAAGAGGACCGCATCGAGGTGGAGGTGGGATGAGCGCGAGCGACAACTTTCCATTCCTGCTCGGGCTGGCCGCCTTCCTCTTCAGCATCGGCGCGCTCGGTGTGCTCATCCGCCGCAATCCCATCGTGGTGTTCATGTGCATCGAGCTGATGCTCAATGCGGTCAACATCGTGTTCGTCGGCTACGGACGCTTCCTCAACAGCGAGGAAGGTCAGGTCTTCGCCTTCATGGTCATCGTCGTCGCCGCCGCCGAGGTGGTGGTGGGGCTGGCGCTGATCACACAGGTCTTTCGACTGGGCCGGGATCTCGACGTGGATGACCTCGACGAAATGAGCCGATGAACCCGACCACCGTGTCGGTCTACGCCGCGCTGGTACTGCTGT
>CATPAP010000109.1 GCA_955651875.1 Candidatus Dormiibacterota bacterium | reverse complement strand
GGGACGGTCGGCGACAAGCAGCGCTCGCAGCGCCTTTCGATCGAGCTTGCCGACGCTCGTCAGCGGGACGCTGGGGACGATGTGGACCTCGCGCGGCGACGTCGTCGGCGACAGCCGCGAGCGTGCGAAGGCGGCGAGCTCGGCCGCGCCGACAGTCGCACCGGGGCGAAGGCTGACGAAGGCGACCACCTCCTCTCCGAGGCGCGGATCCGGTCTGCCCACGACGCCGGCCATGGCCACCTGAGGATGCGCTGTGAGTGCGTCCTCAACGTCGCGGGGGAAGACGTTGAAACCACCGCGGAGGATGAGGTCCTTCTTGCGGTCGACGACGTAGAGGTAGCCGTCGTCGTCGAGGTGGCCCACGTCGCCCGTGTGCAACCAGCCGCCGCGCAGCACGGTCGCGCTCTCGTCGGGAGCATTCCAGTAGCCCCGCATCACGCCGGGTCCGCGCACGCAGATCTCGCCGTCCGCCCCGCTCGGCAGCGACGCGTCGTCGTCGTCAACGATGCGCACCGTGCAGACGCCGATGGGGATTCCCACGCTGCCGACGCGGCGGCGTGCCGGGGGGGTCGACGAGATCACGGCCGAGCTCTCTGTGCAGCCGTAGCCCTCCAGGATCTGGCAGGACGGCACCCGGCGCTCGAACTCGTGCAGGACGTCGAGCGGCAGGGGTGCGGCGCCGCTGTTGATGTACCGCAGCGAATCGAGCGCGGCGTCCTCGAGCGGCTCGGCGAGCAGCATCTGGAGCATCGCGGGCACGAGCGCGGATCGCTGGGGACGGTGCTCCTCGCACAGGGCGATCCAGTCGCGCGGGTTGAACCAGCGCTGGAGGACCGTGAATCCGGGCTCGTCGACGTGCATGCCGATGATGGTCACGATCATGCCGTAGGCGTGCGACAGCGGGAGCGGCGTGATCCCGCGGGTGAGGCCGGGAACGTGCGACGTCTCCCACGCGCTCCTCCCGCACCACCAGAGGTTGGCATGCGTGAGTGCAACGCCCTTGGCCCGGCCCGTTGTGCCACCTGTGTACATGAGCGCGGCCAGCGCGCCGTCCGCACGCTCGACGAGCGCACGGCCGGCGGCGGACTCGACGTCGCTGAACAACACCAGCTGCGCGCCGCCATCGGCATCGCGGTTGCTGGGCAGGTCACCGGCGACGACGACGTGCCGCAATGCCGGCGCCTCGACGGCGGCATCGAGGACGGTGGCGAGCAGCTCGGATGTCGTCACCACCGCGACAGCGCCGGAGTCGACAAGGATGTGATGCAGCTCGGCAGCGGTCACGAGGAACACGACCGGCGTCACCGCCGCGCCTGCGCGCCACACCGCCTCGTACGTGATCAGCACCTCGGGACAGTTGGCCATGAGCACCACCACCCGGTCACCGGGAGCCACTCCGATGTCGGCGAGCCCGCCCGCGACCCGGCGAGAGCGATCGTGGAGCTGCGCGGAGCGGAAGGTCCGTCCCTCGAAGAGGAGCGCGTCATGGTCGCCGAGCCGCGCCAGCGAGTCCTCGGCGAGCTGCGCCAGGTTGAACCGGTCAGCCACGGGCGTCAGCTGCGCAGCGCGGCCGCGAAGATCCCGGGAACGTGGCGGAGCGCGCGGTCGGCCTCGAACCGGGTCAGCCGCTCACTGACCTGGTGGGCGTGGCGGTGGGTCACGAACCACGGCGGCACGGGCAACAGCGTCGGCCGGCCGTGCGCCACGCTGCGCGGGTACGGGTGAAACGGCGCTCGGACCACGCTCTTCTGCGGCCGGTCGAAGAGCAGGCTGTTGTGGACCACGCCCACCCCGCTCTGGATGTCGTCGATGGTGTGTCCGGGAAATGCTCCCCAGCTGGCCGGCGCGAGCAGGAAGCCGACGCCCGTCCATGCATTGACGCCGACACAACCGTAGCGGAGACGGGCGATTGCCCTGTCCAGCGCCGCGGCGTGGCGCCGCGCGGTGGCGGGATGGATGATGATGTTGGCGCCGAGCGTGCCCCACAGGCTCTGGTTGCAGAAGTCGACGGCCTGTTCGAGAAAGTCCTCGACGGTGGCGGCGTCGATGCTCGTCGCCGCAAGCAGAGCCGCAAATGCCTCGGTGGTGAAACACGGCTGTGCTCCATCGGCACTGTCCAAGCCGCTGATCAACGTCGCCGGCGCGCTCTCGTCGCCTCCGAGGGTCCGCGCGCCAGGGTGGACCTGCGCCAGCGCTCGACGCCTCTCCGCCGCACCCGGGTAGTACGCCGGCCGGTGCGGGGCTGACGCAAGGGCGGCGGCGACGCTGCGCAGCAGCCTTTGCTCGAGCTCCCACGCCGGGTTGGTGATCAGCACCTGCGAGGCGATGCAGTTGAATCCGCCGTTGTGCAGCTTCTGGGTGGCGATGTGCGCCGCCTGGAACCGGATATCCCGCTGCGACCACGGCCCCGGGACCACGATGGTGGGACTGACGTTGCCCAGCTCACTGGTCATCCGCTTGGTGGTGATCGCCTCACCGCGCGCCTTGCGCTCCGCGCCGTCGGCTCCGCTGCCGAAGACGATGGCGTCGTGGGTGCGATTGCTCCCGGTGATGTGGATCTCGTCGATTCCCTCGTGGCGGGTGAGGTACTCGCCGACATCCGTGCCCCCGTAGGCGAACCGGACGTAGCCGGCGGCGACGAGGTCGGCGAAGACGTCCTCGAAGACCGGGCCGAGGTACTCGTTGACGGGGTTCATCTTGAGCAGGCAAACGAGCCCATGCGCGAACAGCTTGTAGAGGACGTCGAGCGCTGGGATGCTCGCGATATTGCCCGCGCCGAGCACCAGTGCCACCTCTCCCGGCGGAGCCTCCTGCTTGTAGAACACCCCCATGGTGTCGGCGAGATTGGCCGCCGTGACTCCGGGCTGCATCCAGACCTGTGCGCTGACGCCGCTGAGCAGCAGCCTGTCCCACGCGTTCTGCGGGAAGACGTCGACGACGACCTGCCCGTCCACGCGAGTGCTGACCGCTCGTCTGCCCAGCCTGGGCGCTCCGGTGGCGGCGATCGCCTCGAGGGTCTCGGTGAGCCGGTTGATGGAGAAGAGAAGTGCCCAGGGGCCTGACGTCCACTCCTCGCCCGCCAGGGAGGACTCCATCTCCAGTCCCTTGGCGCCGCATGCCGCGCGCACCCAGCGCTCCGCCACCTCCGCGGTGTTGGCGGCGAGCTCCCGCAGGTGATCGATCCTGGTCGCGATCGGCAGGCGGGCCCATTCCTGGCTGTGACGAGAGAGCACGTCGACGTCCGCGTCGGCGCGGTCTCGCCAACCGGGTCCTGCGTCGATCCGTGCTGCCGGCATGGCGTGCGTGCTCACCGAGTCTCCCTGATGACCGCGAGGTGGTCGGACCATACGCCAAACGCAGGACGCGGGCTCCGCTCGCCAAATAGAGTCAGCGACGGTTGATCGGGTCTTGGAGATTCACATGACGGACGACGCCAAGCCTCTGGTGCTGCTGTCGCGCTCGCTCGACGAGTTGGGCCGACTCATCACCGGCACGCGCAGCGACCAGGCCGACCTCCCGACACCGTGCGCGTCGTGGACCGTGCGTCAGCTCGCCACGCACGTCATCAGCGAGCTCGGCACGTTCGCGACGGCGGCCCGCGGCGGAACGCCCGATTGGGGCCGGGCGCCGGCACCGCTCGGCAATGACTGGTCGGCGGCGTTCTCCAAGGGGCGGACGGACCTCGACGATGCGTGGGCGCGCGCGGATCTCGCGGCGCCGGTGCCCACCATGGGCGGTAGTGAAGCGCCGCTGGTGTCGCGCGCAGATCAGCAGATCGCGGAGTTCGCTGTCCATTGCTGGGACATGGCGCGCGCCACTGGCCAGGCCCTCGAGCTCGACAGCGCGGTTGCCGAGTACGGCCTGCAGTGGGGGCGCCAGCACCTCCGCTCCGAGTTCCGCGGCCCCGAGCACGAGGGCAAGGTGTTCGGGCCCGAGGTGGCGGTCGCCGACGACGCGCCGGCTGTCGACCGGCTCGCCGCCTGGTTCGGCCGCGACCCATCGTGGTCCGCCGACACGGGCTGACTGCCCGCGCCTCCGTCTACTTCTTGGCCGCCTGGTAGTAGGGGTTGGCGCCCTGGGCGTGGTCGGTGGTGTCGCGTACCTCGCGGATCTCGGGGAAGCTCTGGAGGATGGCGGTGCGCACGCCCTGGCCCAGCGTCACCTCGGCCATCCCGCATCCCTGACAGCCGCCGCCCATGTGGATGAACGCGACGGCGTCGCTGACGTCGAGGAGGTCGATGTGACCGCCGTGGGAGGCAACTGACGGGTTGATCTCCTCATCGAGCAGGCGCTGCACCGCCTCTGCGAGCGGATCGAGCCACAGCGCGTTGGGGTTGTTGACGCGGACGGCGCCGAAGGGCAGGTCGGCGTCGAGTTCGATGCCGTCGAGGTACGGCGCTGAGGCGAGCGGGACGTGGATGGGGATGCCGGGGAGCGTCTCGACCACCATGTCGCCGGGGCGCTCGTCACCCGGCGCCACCAGCCCCATGTCGTACACGAAAGCTCCGTTGGCGCGACCGGTGATCGCGATGCGCAGACCGGCGTCGGGCTGCTTCTGGCTCGCTCTCACGGACTCGATGCGCTTGATCGCGGCCGGCGTGGCGCTGAGGCGCGGTTCCTTCATGGCCGTCTGAGTCTGACGCCTGCGCGGGATCCGCGCACGCGAACGCTCCACGCCCTCGCCTAGGCTGACCCCATGTCACCGCGGATCATGCTCATCCTGCCCACGGCGACGTACCGCGCCACGGCCTTCCTGCGCGCGGCCAACGCGCTCGGCGTCGAGTGCGTCGTCGCATCCGACGAGGCACCCACCCTCGCCGGCCTGATGGAGGGACGGGTGCTGACCCTTGACCTCGGCCGCCCGGATGAGGCTGCCGAGCGCGCGGCGGCGTTCGCGGACCGCCGGCCGGTCGATGCCGTCCTCGGCGTCGACGAGGCGTCCGTGCTCACGGCGGCCCATATCGCAGAACGTCTGTGCATGGCGCGCAACCCCAGCGGCGCGGTGGCCGCCACGCGCGACAAGCGGCGCCTCCGTGCTCTGCTCGGCGCCGCCGAGATACCGCAGCCGCGGTGGGTCGAGGCGCGCGGCGACGCCACCGGTTCAGGCGCGGCCAGCGCAGCCGCCGTGGTGGGCGTCCCCTGCGTGGTGAAGCCGGTGAGCCTCGCGGCCAGCCGCGGCGTGATCCGCGTCGAGACCGTCGACGAGCTCGCCGCCGCCATTGTTCGCGTCGACGCGCTGCTGCGCCGCCCCGAGCTGTGCGGGCCGGGCGCTGATCCGCCGCTGCTCGTCGAGGCGTTCGTTGCCGGTACGGAGATCGCCGTCGAGGGACTGCTTCGCGACGGCGAGTTGACGGTGCTCGCCGTCTTCGACAAGCCCGATCCCCTCGACGGGCCCTTCTTCGCCGAGACGCTGTACGTGACCCCGTCGCGACACGACCCCGCCGTCGTCGGCAAGGCGGTGAACATCACGCGGG
>CATPAP010000108.1 GCA_955651875.1 Candidatus Dormiibacterota bacterium | reverse complement strand
GCGGGTTGAGCGCGGCCAGCTCGACGCACCGCACGGTGTCGCGGATGTCGAGGAAACCGCGCGTCTGACCTCCCTTGCCATGGACGCTGAGCGGCAGCCCGATCGCCGCTTGCGCACAGAACCTGTTGAGCACCGTCCCCCAGATGCCGTCGTAATCGAAGCGCGTCGCCAGGTCGCGGTGCAGGGCTGTCTCGGGCGTCTTGGCGCCGTACACGACGCCCTGGTTGAGGTCGGTGGCGCGCAGGCCCCAGATCCGGCAGGTGAAGTGGATGTTGTGGCTGTCGTGCACCTTGCTGAGGTGATACATCGACCCCGGCATCTTGGGAAACGGGAGCCGGTCGCTGCGCCCGTTGTGGGTGATGTCGATGAACCCCTCCTCGATGTCGATGTTCGGGGTCCCGTACTCGCCCATGGTGCCGAGCTTGACGAGGTGGCAGTCGGGCGCATGATCGCGCAGGGCGAAGAGCAGGTTGAGCGTGCCGACGACGTTGTTGACCTGCGTCTCGACGGCGTGGCCCCGGCTGAGCATCGAGTAGGGCGCCGAGCGCTGTTCGGCAAAGTGGACCACCGCGGCGGGGGCGGTGTCGCGCACCAGCGCCTCGACGGCGTCCTCGTCGCACAGGTCGACCCTCTGCCAGCGGATGTGGCGTCCGCTCAGCTCCTCCCAGCGCGCGACGCGCCGCTCCATCGACGCGATCGGCACCAGGCTATGGGTGCCACAACGGCGGTCCCAGCGCCGGCGCACGAGGCTGTCGACGGCGACCACGTCGTGGCCTTGAGCGGAGAGGTGGAGGGCGGTCGGCCAGCCGAGGTAGCCGTCCGCGCCGAGGACGATGATGCGCACGTCAGGTGACTCCAGGTGATGAGGTGGACGCCAGGGACGGTGCGCGTGCGGCGAAGAACTCCGCCGTGCGTGCCAACCCGTCCATCAACGATGTCTGTGCCCGCCAGCCTAACCACCGATGTGCACGCGACGCGTCGAGAGCGGCGCGACGCACCTCCCCAGCGCGGGCGGGTAGTGATTCGAAGCCCGCGCCGGTGCCGGTGAGCTCGACCAGTCCCGCGACGATATCTCGGACGCTGGTCTCCGTGCCGGTACCGACGTTGACCGGCCCGGTCCGTCGGGTGCGCAAGGCCGCGACGGTCGCTTCGGCGACATCCTCGACGTACACGAAGTCGCGGGTCTGGAGGCCGTCGCCGTAGATCAGGGCGGGGCGGCCCGCCAGCAGCCGGGTCGCGGTGATGGCGACGACCCCGGCCTCGCCGGTGCCGTCCTGGCGAGGCCCGTACACGTTGCCATAGCGCAGCGCCAGCGTGCGCACCCCCAGCCTGGCGATGGTGGCGAGGTAGACCTCCTCGCAGAGTTTCTCGGCGCCGTAGGCCGAGCGCGGCGCCGGGCGGCGGCTCTCGCTGACGGGCAGGACGGCGGCGTCGCCGTACACCGCCCCGCCCGACGACGCGATGACGATCGACTCGCACCCAGCCGCCTGCGCAGCCGCGAAGCACCCCACCGACTCGGCGAGAACCGCGGCGACGTGGCCGGCGGGGTCACGCAGGGCGCGGCTCACCCCGCCCTTGGCGGCGAGATGGATGAGCGCCTGCGCGCCAAAGCTCGCGATCTCGCGCCGCGCCGCCGCGCTGCCACCGGAGTCCTCGAGCAGTGCCACCGCAGGGACCGGGTCAACCCCACATGGGTGCGAGAGGTCGTCGATGACCAGCACGGCGCACCCCTCGCCGGCGAGCCGGTCGACGACGTGGCTGCCGATGAACCCGGCCCCGCCGACCACGACCACTCGCCCCGGCAGGCGGCCGTCGCTCACCTGGCGGAAGAGCGAGCTGGCGTGCGCCGGCTCAGCCACAGGTACGTGGCGGCGCCGGCAAGTCCGAGAGGGAGCGTCACCGTCAGTCGGGTCAGGAGGGTGATGGCGAGCGCGCCAGCTGGTCCGGTGCCCGCGTGAACGAGCATCGCCACCAGGACCGCGTCCGCGGGGCCGAGCCCGAAGGGCAGGCTCGAGGCGCTGCCGATCACCTGCGAGAGCGCGAAGGCGGCCGCGGCGATCCACAGCGGCAGGGCGATGCCGACACCGCTGGCGAGGAGCTGAATCTGCACGGCGCTCACCGCCACCACCGCGATGGTCAGCACGGTGAATCGCAGGCTGAGCCGTCCATCCCCGGCAACGCGCCAGAGATGGCCTGCCGCCCGCCTGAGGCGGGCGCGCGAGCCCGGCTGCGAGCTCCCCTGACCGCCGGCGCCCGTCCGGAGGCGGACTTGGCGGGGCACCAACCAGGGCAGCACGAGCAGCACCACGGCTGCGACGGCCACCGCCGCGAGCGCCGGGCCGGCAAACACGAACGGCGCCATGCAGGCAGCCCCGATGACGGCGAGCTGACCGAAGCTGAAGATGCGCTCGTAGAGGACGGTGACCACCCCGGGCGTCAGGGGCACCCCGTCGTGGCTGCGCCACAGGTACGGCCGGACGAAGTCGCCGGCGGCGGCAGGGCTCGCCCAGCTCAGCGTCTGCCCCGCCAGCTGGGTGCCGGCCATGCGCAGGCGCCCGATCCGGTGGCCCAGGCTGTTGAGCACGATCTGCGACCGCTCCGAGCGCAGCCACGTGGCCACCACGTTGAGCGCAAGGGCGCCGGCCAGCGGCGGCCACGGCTCGGCGGTCGCGGTGCGGAGCGCCGCCGGCAGGTCGACGCGCCGGAGCAGGATGGCCAGAGCGCCCAGGCTGACCACGACCGAGGCGGCCCGGGTGATGCGCGAGACCCACAGCCGCCGCGTCCGGCTGCCAGCGGCGGACCCGTCGGCCGGCACGGAGG
>CATPAP010000107.1 GCA_955651875.1 Candidatus Dormiibacterota bacterium | reverse complement strand
GGTCTGGGTCAAAGCCCGATCCGAGCGCGGCGACACGCTCTGCATCGAGGTGGGTGACACCGGCGTCGGCATCCCGCGCGAGCACCACGAGCGCATCTTCAGCGAGTTCTACCAGGTGGACAGCGCCACCACCCGTCAGGTCGAGGGGACGGGACTCGGCCTGTCGCTCACCCGCCGCATCATCGAGCTGCACGGCGGCGTCATGGAGTTGGAGAGCGAACCGGGCAAAGGCTCTCTCTTCACCTTTCGACTCCCGCTGGCGGGACTGGTGACTCCCGACGGCCACCGCCACAACCGCATCCTCCTCGTGGAGGACAACCGCAGCAACCGTGAGCTCGCCACCATGGTGCTGACGGGGAACGGCTTCGAGGTGGACATCGCCGTCGACGGCAACGAGGGTCTGCACAAGGCACGGAGTTCCCCGTACGATCTCGTGCTGATGGACATCGAGCTGCCGGGCATCGATGGCCTCACCGTCACTCGGATGCTCAAGTCGGATCCCAAGACCTCGGCACTCCCCGTCGTCGCGCTCACCGCCAACGCCATGAAAGGCAACGAGCAGGAGGCACTCGCAGCCGGCTGCTCGGGATACATCTCTAAACCGATCGAGGTGGCCAATTTCGTGCAGAAGATCGCCACGTACCTGGAGAGCGAAGCCTCATGACCGGAGCCGGAAAGACCATCCTCATCGTCGAGGACGACGCTCCCAGCCGTGAGGTCGTCCGGCTCGCCTGCAGCGCCCAGAACCACACGCTGCTCGAAGCCGCGACCGGCGTCGACGGGCTGGCGGCGGCCCGCGAACAGAACCCCGACCTGATCATCCTGGACATCAACCTCCCCGGGATGAGCGGGTTGGACGTCTGCCGGCGCCTGCGGTCTGAGGGATCGCGCGTGCCGATCATCATGCTCACCGCCAAGGCAGACACCATCGACGTCGTCGTGGGCCTCGAGCTCGGCGCCGACGACTACGTCACCAAGCCCTTCGAGGTCCGCGAGTTGATGGCGCGAATCGGCGCGCACCTGCGTCGCAGCGAGATCTCCTCGCAGGAGCAGCCGCGCGACCGGTTCGAGTTCCCCGGGCTCACCATCGACCTGGGCCGCCGCCAGGCTTTCCGCGACAGCGAGGAGGTCATGCTCACGTTGACGGAGTTCAACCTCCTCGCCCTGCTCGCGTCGCGTCCCGGCCAGGTGATGAGCCGAGGGGAATTGCTCCGCCGCGTCTGGGGATACGAGGTGGAGATCGAGACGCGCACGGTCGACGCCCATGTGTACCGGCTGCGTCGCAAGATCGAGCCCGACGCAGAGAAGCCGACATACATCCACTCCGTGCCCGGGATCGGCTACCGCTTCTCGGGCTGAGCAGCCTCCCGTGAGGATGCGGCCCGCGGGGGCCTCAGTAGATGAAGCCTGTGACGGTACGGAAGTCGGCGGGTGTGATGGTGCGATCGTCGACACGGCCCCAGCCGCCGCCGTCACCGTAATAGTTCATCTCCGAGACGAGAAAGCTGCCGTCCGGGTTCACGTTCTCGACGTACGCGACGTGGCCGAACCAGCCGGCGTGGAAGACGACGAGGGCGCCGGCGACCGGCACGTGACCCTCGGGGCGGATGCCGTTGGCGGCGTCGAACCAATTCCATGCGTTGCCACCCCAGGTGACGTCGCGGCGGGTCGCGGCGTAATACGTGCACTGGCCGTAGGGAAACGTGTCGGGCCCGTGATCTTCGACGATGGCGGGCACGTTCCCTGATGCGAGTGAGAAGTAGCGGCCGATCAGCGCGCCGAAGGGAGCAACGCTAACCGGCACCTGGAGGTAGCTGCCGTCCGGACGGGGGGTGTCCTTGGCGAGCGCGTTGTAGTCGAGCACCACGCGCGGATCGATCCCGAGGCGGACCGCGAAGTGGCTGGGGCGCTCGTTAGGCTGAACCGGCACCAGCGCGCCGGCGCTGGGGGGCAGGAGCATGGTGTCGCCCGGGGAGGGTTCAGAGCCGGCGGCGAGCCCGTTGGCCCAACGCATGGACGAGGCGTCGGAGTGATCGCGTGCCGCCAGTGATTCGACGGTCTCGCCCACTGTCACCACGACGGTCTGAGCGGGTCGGGCGGCGATCGGGAGGACCACCGACGGGCGCTCGATGATGGCGCTGAGGATGATGTCGCCGGTTGGCTGCGGGGAGGAGACGACCGCAGCCACAGGCGCTGCCGGATGGGGCGCCAGCACCGGCAGCAGGACTGCTGCCAACAGCACCCACGCGTGACGAACGATGCGATGTCGGTTACCGCGAATGACCGCCCTCCTCACGGGAGCGCCCGGTGGGACGTCCGCGACCGCTCCCGCAATCGATCAGGTCGCCGCCGCAGGCTAACAAAGGCGGAGGTCCGACGTCAAAGCCGTTGAGAGTCAATGGAGACCCTCCAACTGGGCTCAAAAGCTGATATTGACACTGTCCCATAGAGTGCTACCATGCACGCCATGAGAAAGTACAAGCCCGTAGAACTGGCGCTCAAGGTCGTGCCCATCCAGTTCGCCGAGGAGCATGCCGTGTGCCCCAACTGCCTCGACCGCGATGCAGGGGTGATCGGCCGCCTCGGATTGCGCCTGGTCTTCAAGTGCCCGCGCTGCCGGGTGCGGTTTCATCGCCAGACCGCCATGGTGGGTCTCGTCTGACGGGTCGCTGACCGTGCACGGCCTGCAACACTTGCCGGCTGTGCCCGAGGTATCACCTGCCCATCTCGCCAGCGCGCGTCGCGGCACCGCTCTCGAAGCGGTGGTGCGCGGGCATGTGGCCGTGGTGGACGCCGATGGACTCGTGGCCGCGGCCGCAGGTGACCCTGGCGCGGTCACCACCCTACGCAGCTGCATCAAGCCACTCCAGGCGCTACCGTTTGTGCGCCACGCGCTCGACGAGATCGGGGCCGGTGGGGAGGAGCTCGCCGTGGCCTGTGCCTCCCACAATGGCGAACCGGTTCACGTCGAGACCGTCCGGCGCCTGCTCGGCCGCAGCGGACTGGCTGACGATGCATTGAGCTGCGGACCCCAGCTGCCCTACGACGAGGCGTCGGCGCGGGCGATCTTCGCCGCCGGCGAGGAGCCCGGGCGCATCCACAACAACTGCTCGGGCAAGCACGCGGGCATGCTGGCGGCCTGCGCGGCGCAGGGCTGGCCGACGGACGGCTACGCCGCGCGCGACCATCCCCTCCAGGCGGAGATCCGCGAGGTCATGGGTAGGTTCGCGGATGTCGACATGGATGCGGCACCGGTCGGCATCGACGGCTGTGGGCTACCGACTCACGGGCTGCCTCTGGCAGTTCTCGCCCGAATGTTCGCCGCCGCCACGGCAGATCAGGGCTTCCGGCGATGTCAGGACGCCATGGCCGCGCATCCGCACCTCGTCGCCGGGCGTGGCCGCTTCGACACCGCCCTTCTCGCCGCGGCAGGGGCGGAAGTCACGCTGAAGGGCGGCGGTGGCGCGGTCTGGGTGGCGGTCCGGCGCCCGGGCGGCCCGGCGCTGGCGATCAAGCTGGAGGCGGGCGATGCGGCCGCCATGCCCGTGGTCGCGCTGGCCGCGCTCGAGACCCTCGGCTGGGTCGGCCCCGATGCTCTCGAAGACCCCCGGCTGGGCCCGTTCAGGGCGTCGGTGGTGTGCAACTGGGAGGGTGCGGCGGTGGGATCGATCACCGCGGAGCGGGAGTGGGTCGCGCGCCTGGCCGGCTGACCAGGCCCTGGCAGGGTGTTATAGTGGGCGAAGAAATGTTGACATCGATGTCAATTTTGGTCGGCTTGACGCGTTGAACCCCAGGCGCCTGGTCACAGCGTGAGGCCGAGCAACATCGTGTTGGAGGTCTGGCATGCCTGATCAGAGCCACGTCGGCCGCCGCTATGAGGCGAGCGGCCAGGTGGTCGACGGCAGCGCCGCCGAGGCGTTCGCGAGGGCCATCGGGGGCTCCGACGAGGTGTACTCACCGGGGGCCGTGCCGCCGACCTACGCCGCGTCCTACTGCCTGTTTCCCACGCTGTTCCAGCTCTTCGGCGACGCTGAGGTGGGTGTGAACCTCGCCGGCCTCGTCCACGGCGAGCAGTCCTTCGAGTGGCCCACGCCCGTCCGCGCCGGCGACGTCATCGACGCGGCGGCGGTCATCGCGTCCGTCGAAGAGAAACGCGGCATGACCTTTCTCGGCATCGAACACGAGGCGCGCAGGCAGGACGGCAAGACGGTCTGTCGGGGCCGCTCGCTGATGATCATCCGATGAGAGACGCCGGCGCCGCGACCCTCAGCCCAGTCGCCGTCGGGGACGAGATGCCGCCGCTGACGCGCACGGTCACTCAGCAGCAGATCAACGCCTACGCGGACGCCTCGGGCGACCACAACCCGATCCACGTCGATCCGGAGTTTGCCCGCACCGTGGGGTTGCCCGGGACCATCGCGCACGGCCTGCTCGACATGGGCATCCTCACCGAGGCGGTGGCGCGCTGGGCGGGCGGGTACGAGCAGGTGGCATCGGTGAGCTGCCGTTTCTCCAAGCCACTTCTTCCCGGCGAAACGGTGACATGC
>CATPAP010000106.1 GCA_955651875.1 Candidatus Dormiibacterota bacterium | reverse complement strand
GAGAGGTCAGCGCGAAGAGCGATTCGTTGGTGAGATGCGGGACCGAATCGAGGCCGGGGATGGGCGGAATGGCCGGCCTGCTGCCTGTGGCGACGACGATTCGATCGGTGCTCACCATGTCATCGCCGATCTGCACCACACCCGGCGCACGCAGGCGCGCGAGCGCGCGGCGCACGGCGACCCCGGCATGCTCGAGGTGCTTCTCGTCCTCGTAGCGGGCGATGCGATCGATGACGTCGTGGACCCGCCGCATCACCGCGGGGAAGTCCACGGACAGACCGTCGATGCGGGTGCCGAAAGCGGCCGCGCGGCTCGCTGTGTGGTGCACGCGGGCCGCCTCGATGAGCGCCTTGGAGGGCACGCAGCCGTTCCAGGTGCACTCGCCGCCGGGTGGCCCTTCAGAGACCAGCAGTGGCCGCTTGCCGAGGCTCAGCGCAGCCTGGACGGCGGAGAGGCCGGCGGTCCCACCACCAATGACAACAAGGTCGAAGCTCTCACTCATGGGTCACGAATGATGCCCCCTACACTGCCGGCATGCAGCCGCTCGTCGACACCGAGCCGCTCGCGATCGTGCTGTTCTACGGTACGTGCACACTGTGGATGATCTCCGAGCTGCGCATCATGATCCGCAACCGCGGCGGCACCGGCGAGGACCTCGACAGAGGCAGCCGGGTGTGGGTCGTCCTGCTCATCGTCGCGGGGATGAGCGCGGCCTTCGGGCTTGTCCGGCTCCCAGTCGGGCACATCCGCGGATGGTGGCCGGTTCTCGTGGGTGTCGCGCTTGCACTCTGTGGGATCGCCTTGCGCCAGTGGGCGGTCGTGACGCTCGGCGCCTTCTTCACCACCGGTGTCGAGGTGCAGGAGGGGCACCGCGTCGTCGAGAGCGGGCCCTATGCGGTTCTCCGCCACCCGTCGTACACCGGCGGGTTGCTCACCGTCGTCGGGCTCTCGCTCGCGCTCGGGAGCTGGATCGGCTGTCTGGTCGCGGTGGCGTTCGCGCTGGCCGGTTTCGCACAGCGCATCCGCGTCGAGGAGCAGGCGCTCGCCTCACACCTCGGTCCTGCGTGGACGGCGTACTCGCGCACGCGCAAACGGCTCGTCCCGCTGGTCTGGTAGGGCCGTGCCAATCTGTCGGTGATCAGGCGCCGCGGCCTCGCGGAAGGGTGATCTCCACCTCGGTTCCCGCGCCGCTGCTGCTCGCCACCGTCACCTGGCCTCCATGCGCCTCGATGACGTCGCGCACGATCGCCAAGCCCAGCCCTGATCCGGGCGAGTCCGAACCCTTGACGAAACGGTCGAAGACGCGCGGGAGAAGCTCGGCGGGGATGCCGTCCCCGTTGTCGCGGACCGCGATCCGGACGCCGTCGCCACGCTGTGACGCATCGACGCGCACCTGCCCACCGTTGTGCAGGTGGCGCAGCGCATTGGCGACCAGGTTGGCGAGGACGCTGCCGAGGCGCACGGCGTCACCCTCGACCTCAAGCCCAGGCGGATCCACGGCGGCAACGAGGTGCACGCCGGCGGCGCCTGCAGGGTCGGCGAACGTCGCCAGGGTGTCGTGCACGAGGACGCTCAGGTCGACCGGCTCGCGCTGCAGATTGAGCGTGCCCACCTCGGCCAGCGCCAGCGTTCGGAGGTCGTCGACGAGCACCTCGAGCGTGCGGGTGGCGGCGAGCACCGGGCGCATGTGCTCCGGATCGGCGGGGTAGATCCCGTCGACGATCCCCTCGACCTGCGCGCGGATCACCGTGATCGGCGTGCGCAGCTCGTGGGCGACGTCGGCGAGCACCGACCGCCGCCGTGCCTCGTCGGCTTCGAGCCGGCCGTTCATCGCGTTGAAGGCTCGAGCCAGCGAGCGCAGCTCGCTCGGCCCGCGGACCGGTACGCGTGCCGAGTAGTCGCCGTCCTCGATGCGGCGGGCCGCGTCGACGAGGCGCGTCGCCGGAGCGGCAAGACGGCGCACGGCGATCCAGGCGGCGATGAGCGCGAGGGCGCCGAGCAGCAGCCCGGCGCCCGAGATGACGCGGGCGAAAGGCGCTGAGCCGACGGTGCCGATGACGCTGAGCAACAGCCAGATGAGCGCCGCTCCTGCCCCCCCGAGCACCAGGATGAGCAGGCCGGCCAGGCAGCCGATCCGCCGTGCCATCCGGCGTCCGTGGCGCCGCCAGTCCTCTCCGCTGCGGGGCGGCCACGGCCGGTCGTCGGGCCACCACGCGGGCCGCAAGCCACCCCCGGGCGCCCATCCGCCGGCGCCTGAGCGCGGGGTCATGCCGGGCCGCCGGCGAGCCGGTAGCCGACCCCGAACACGGTCTGAAGGCGGCGCGGTGCGTGCGGATCCTGCTCGATCTTGCGACGGATGTTCTTGATGTGCGCGTCGATGGCGCGCTCGTAGGACTCGACCGCGACACCGTGCACGGCGTCGAGCAGCTGGGCGCGGGTGAAAACCCGCCCCGGTTGTCGCGCCATGTGGAGCAGCAGCTGGAACTCGGTTGCGGTCAGCTCGACGCGCCGGCCGTCGACCGACGTCTCCATCCGCGGGACATCGAGCTCGATGCCGTCTCCGACGCGCACCATGTCGCCGTGCGATCGCGCCGAGTCGGCACGGCGCAACACGGCGCGCACGCGCGCCACCACCTCGCGCGGGCTGAAGGGCTTGGCGACATAGTCGTCCGCGCCGAGCTCGAGACCGGCGACTCTGTCTGCCTCCTCTGTGCGCGCCGTCAGCATGATGATCGGCACCTCGCCATCGCGCCGCAGCGCACGGGCGACGTCGAGACCGTCGAGGGACGGGAGGGTGAGATCGAGCACGACGAGATCCGGCTTCTGGCGACGCGCGACGGCCACCGCGGCTTCGCCGTCGCCGGCGGTGAGGACCGTGAAGCCCGCCCGCTGCAGGTAGTCGCGAAGGATGCGAACGATCTCGGGCTCGTCGTCGACCAGCAGGACTGTCCTCACGGAGCCGTCATCCTAGCCCGGGGCCGGCGATTCGGGCCGGGACCGTGTCGACGATCCCGGCCCCCCCGCTCACGCGCCCGCTGCGCTGGCGGTCGGCGGCTGGTCGGCGGCCGTCTCTCCGTGCGCCTGGCGTTGCCAGGACTCCATGCGGTGCCCGAATCGGCCGGGCCCCTGGTCACCACGCCCACCTGCGCAGGCCCAGCCGTGCCCTCGATGTCCGCGGACGCCGAGGATACGCGGCAGCATCAGGCCGCCGAGAAAGGTCAGGGCGGTGAAACCCGCATCGTGGGTAGTGACGCCCACGGCGACCGCGCCCCCCACTGCGATGAGCCCGAAGAGGGTACGAGCTGGTCTGAAGTACATGGCGATCTCCTGGTGACGCCCGTTGATACGAGCATCACGATCGCGCTGGCGTGTGGAGATGGTGTGAACGCGATCCGGAGGTCTTGCGACCAGGCCGGAAGAGGGGCCGTGCAAGGCAAAGGGCAGCCCGCCTCGACAGTGTGCGGCGCTTTTGCCTACGAACCTCTGTTCCAGCACACTAGTGCTTCGCCAGCACGCAGCACAGCTCGTACCATGCCCGCATGAGCTCAATGCGCTGCTGCATTTGCTCCGCGGAGATGTCCGTCTGGCTGGCGCCGTGGTGTTTCCGCTGCGCCTACTGTGGAACGTCGGGCTCGACGCTTACCCCGGATATCAACGGCGTAGGACACGTGCGCCTGGATGAGCAGCGCCGTGAGGCGGGGCTGTCGACCCTGCGGCGGCGCAACAACGCGCAGATCCTACGCCGACTACACGATCTCGGCCTCGCTAACGGTGCGCATATTCTAGATGTCGGTTCCGCTCACGGCTGGTTCGTGCTCGCGGCCTGCGAGGCGGGGTTCGCGGCGGAGGGCATCGAACCAGACGAGGCTGTGGCCGGTTTAGGCGAGCTGATCGGCGTCCGTGCACGGCGTGGAACATTTCCGGAGGTGCTGGCAAAGGACGAGGCCTTCGATGTGATCGCTTTCAACGACGTGTTGGAACACATCATCGAGGTGCGTGCTGCGCTCTCGGCTGTGCGTCACCACCTCAAGCCGGGCGGCTACTGCAGTATCAACATCCCCAACAGTCGCGGTATCCTGTACCGGATTGCCGCGGCAGCTCGGCGTGTCGGCGTGAGCTCGATCTTCGACCGACTCTGGCAGCGCGGATTGCCCTCACCGCACGTCTGGTACTTTGACGAGCCTGGCCTCGTCAGGCTGGCCGCGTTGGAAGGCTTCGAATGCGTGTATGCCGCACGGCTGGACAGCCTAGAACGTCGGGGCCTGTGGCAACGGGCTCATTTGGACCGCCGACCCTCGCCGGTCACCATCATGTCGGTCGCCGTGGGTTGGCTTGCCGCGCCGATTCTCAACAGCGTGCGAGTAAGCGACACCATGCATCTGGTGTTTCGACGGCGTGGCTGACCAGCCTTGCATCATCACTGGTAGTGCGTGACGACTGGAATTGGGTGCTCACCCCCGATCGCGGCAACTGGAGGTGCGACATGCGGGTTCATGCGTACCGGGCACACTAGGCTGTCTGGGCATCCTACGGGTCGCGGTGCTGATGACCTGCGATCGGCAAAGGCGGCCCGGGCGTCTGATCTGACCCCCGCGAACTGGTCCAGCTGATATGAGAGTTCTTCACGGCCTCGAGGAGAGACAGGAGGAACTCGATGAAGGGACGAAAGCACACGCCGGAGCAGGTGATCCGCAAGCTCCGCGGAGGGCGAGCGGCTGGCCGCCGCAGGCAACAACGTCGCCGAGGTGGCGCGAGCGCTGGAGGTCAGCGAGCAGACGTACAGCCGGTGGCGCAATCAGTACGGCGGGATGAAGGCAGACGATGCCAAGGAGTTGCGCCGGCTGAAGGACGAGAACGTGCGGCTCAAGCGGTTGGTCGCGGATCTCACCCTGGACAACCAAATGCTCAAGGAGGTTGCCCGGGGAAACTTCTGAGCCCGTCGCGCCGGCGAGACGCCGTCGTCCACCTCCGCGAGGTGTTCGGTGTCTCGGAGCAGCGGGCTTGCCGGGTGACCGGACGGCAGCGCACCACGCAGCGCCACGCCAGGCGCTTCGACAGATCGCTCAGACGTGGCCGCGGTACGGGTTCCGGCGCGCCTGGGCGCTCCTGCGGATGGAGGGATGGCTGGTGAATCGCAAGCGGGTGCAACGGTTGTGGCGGGAGGAGGGACTGCGAGTGCCGCCCAGTGCACTGAAGCGTCGTCGGTTGGGCACCAGCACCGTGCTGGCGCAGCGGCTGTCGGCAGAGCGCCCGAACCACGTGTGGGCGATGGACTTCGTCTTCGACGCCACCTCCGACGGCCGGCCGATCAAGGCCCTCTCGATGTGCGACGAGTTCACCCGCGAGAACCTGGCTCGACGCCTCGGTCGTTCGATCACCGCCGACGAGGTGACCATCGCTCTCGACGAAGCCTGCGCGACGCGTGGCGCACCGGCCTTCCTTCGCTGCGACAACGGACCCGAATTCGTGGCTGCGGCGATTCGCGACTGGTGCCGGGCTCACGGCACCGGAACCTCGTACATCGAACCCGGCAGTCCCTGGCAGAACCCCTACGTCGAGAGCTTCAACGGCAGGCTCCGCGACGAGCTCTTCGCCCGTGAAGTCTTCGACACCATCGTGGAGGCACGGATGCTCTTCGACGACTGGTGCGACACCTACAATCGCCACCGGCCGCACAGCGCCCTCGGCTACCTGCCGCCCGCGGTCTTCGCGGCGGCGTTCAATCAACCGGAACTCTCATAGACGGTGGACCAACAAACGGGGTCCGGTCATGAGGGTTGCCGGACGTATCGGAGGAGAGGTTGTTCGCCCACGCCAGCCTGTCCCTCCTTGGCGTGACACCTTCACTGACACCTTCGCGCGCGACCACCGGCATCCATTGGCGGGCACCGTCGACCAGGTCCCTCCAGTGCGCCGAACTCAGCCGACCGT
>CATPAP010000105.1 GCA_955651875.1 Candidatus Dormiibacterota bacterium | reverse complement strand
GACGTGGACCGCCCGAGTGGCGAATCCGGGTTGCTCCCTGCTCATCCGGTTTCCTGCTCAGCGGTGGTGGGCGACGTACTCGAGGAGGTCGGCGCGCGTGATCACCCCGACCGCCTTGTCGGCGTCGATGATGGTCACCGCCGCCTCACCGCTGAGAAGAGGCGCGAACGCCTCGTCGAGCGGTGCGTCAGCCGCCACCGAGGTGAAGGGCGGGTCCATCGCGGCGGACACCGATGCCGTCACCACCGACGGATCGCGGTAGACGCGGTCCAGCAGAGTGCGCTCGGCGATGCTGCCGACGACGGTGCGGTCACCGTTGCTGCCCTCGACGACGGGAAGTTGCGAGATGTTGTAGCGCTGCATGAGGTCGATCGCCTCACCAACCGTCTTGCCCACCTCCACGGCGACGAGCGAGGGGACGGTGCCATCGGTGGCGTGCGCTGCGAGCACCTCGCGCACCCGCGCGGGACCGAGCCGGTCGAGAAAGCCGTTCTGGCGCATCCACTCGTCGGAGAAGAATTTGCTGAGGTAGTTGCGCCCCGTATCCGGGAGAAGCACCACGATGACCCCGCTGGGATCGGTGTCCGCCGCCACCACCAGCGCCGCATGCAGCGCCATGCCGGCGCTGCCGCCGACGAGGATGCCCTCCTCCCGAGCCAGCCGGCGCGCCGCCACAAACGCCTCGCGGTCGGTCACCTGGATGATCCTGTCGACGATTGCCGGGTCGAACGTCCCCGGCCAGAAGTCCTCGCCGACGCCCTCGATCTTGTAGGGGGCGATCGGTCCTGAAAAGATCGAGCCCTCAGGATCGGCGCCCACCACCTGGACGGCGGGGTTCTGCTCCTTGAGGTAGCGCCCCGCGCCACTGATGGTGCCCCCAGTCCCGACGCCCGCAACGAAGATGCTGATCCGTCCCTCGGTCTGGCGCCACAGCTCGGGCCCGGTGGTCTGGTAGTGCGCCTGCGGGTTCTTGACGTTGAAGTACTGGTTGGGCTGGAATGCGCCGGGGATCTCCCGCGACAGGCGGTCAGCGACCGAGTAGTACGACTGCGGCGACTCGCGCTCGACGTTGGTGGGGCACACCACCACGTCCGCGCCGTACGCCCTGAGCAGGCTGATCTTCTCTGCCGACATCTTGTCGGGCATGACGAAGATCATCTTGTAGCCCTTGATGGCGGCGACCATGGCGAGCCCGTGACCCGTGTTACCCGAGGTGGGCTCGATGATGGTGCCGCCGGGACGAAGCTGACCGGTGCGCTCGGCCTCCTCGACCATGCCCATGGCGATGCGGTCCTTGACGCTGCCACCGGGGTTGAGCTGCTCCATCTTGGCGAGCACGGTGGCGGCGACGCCGCGGGCCAGCGCTCGCAGTCGCACCAAGGGGGTGTTGCCCACCAGGTCGAGGATGCTTTCGCTGTACTCCACCGCGCGATTCTAGGGCGCGTCGGGCGCGGTCGCCGGGGCCGTACGGAGCCACTGCGGGCGGACCGCTACTCCGGCGCGGCCATCGTGCGCAGCAGGTAGGCGGTGTCGACGTAGTCACGCACCATGCGGGTGGCCGAGAATCGCGGTCCGTTGGTGCGCAGCGAGCGCTTGATCCGGCGCACCCAGCCGCGCGGGATGCCGTCGGCGTCGCGGTCGTAGAAGAGGGGAGCGACCTCCTTCTCGAGCAGGTCGTAGAAGGCGGCCGCGTCGCGCTGGTCCTGCACGGTGGGGTCGTACGTCGTGTCGCTGGGGATGCTCCATCCGTTGGCGCCGTCGTACGCCTCGGCCCACCAGCCGTCGAGCACGGAGAGGTTGAGCCCGCCGTTGAGCGCGGATTTCATGCCACTGGTGCCGCTGGCCTCGAGCGGAGCGCGAGGCAGGTTGACCCAGAGGTCGCACCCGGCAACCATCTGGGAGGCGATGCCGAGGTCGTAGTTGTCGAGGAACGAGACCCGCTCGGCGGCGTGGGGGAGCTCCTTGAAGGAAAACAGCCGCTGCGCCGAGCGCTTGCCCTCCTCGTCGTCGGGATGGGCCTTGCCGGCGAGGACGACCTGCAGCGGCCGGTCGACGCTAGAGATGAGGTCGGCGACGCGCTGGGGCTCGAGCGTCAACAGGTAGAGACGCTTGTATGTCGCCAGCCGGCGGGCGAAGCCGACCGTCAGGGCCGTGGGGTTGAAGCCGCGCTCCGCTGCCGCCACCAGCTCGCGTGGTTCGCTGCGTGCCAGCCGGGTGGCCACGCTGCGATCGCGCACGTACTCGACGAACTCGGCGCGCAGGCGGCAGCGGAGCGCCCACAGCTCGGCATCGGGGATGTTCTCGACCGGGTCCCACGTCTGCGGCTCGGCGGCGCGTTGCATCCAGCCCGGCTCAAGGTGGCGGTCGAGCAGCGCACGCGTCGCGGGCGCCATCCAGGTCGGGACGTGCACACCGTTGGTGACGTGCCCAACGGGCACGGTGTCGACGGGGCGTTCGGGGAAAAGCGGCTGCCACATCTGGCGCGCAACCTCGCCGTGGCGCCGGCTGACCCCGTTGGCCGAGCGGCTCATCTTGATGCCGAGCGGGGTCATCACGAACGGCTCGTGGGGGTTCTCGGGTCGGGTGCGCCCGAGCTGCAGGAAGCTGTCGAAGTCCATGCCGATCTCGGCGGGGAAGTCGCCCATCACCTCGGCGACCTCGGCCACATCGTAGCCTTCGTTGCCGGCGCTGACCGGCGTGTGGGTCGTGAAGACGGTGCGCTCGCGTGCCGCCGCGAACGCGTCGTGCCGGTCGACGCCAACGGCGATGTCACGCCGGGCCAGCTCGAGCGGCGCCAGACCGGCGTGGCCCTCGTTGAGGTGCACGACGGCGGGGTCCATGCCCATCGCCTCGAGCACGCGCATCGACCCGATGCCCAGGAGCGTGTACTGCGCAAGCCTGATGCCGCGGTCGCTCTCGTACAGCCGCGCCGTGACCCAGCGATCGGTGCGCGAGTTCTCCCGCCGGTCGGCGTCGAGCAGCAGGAGCGGGACGCGGCCGACCTGCACGCGCCACACCTGCACGATCAGGTGCCGGCCACGCAGTGGCACGCTCACGATGAGCGGCTCGCCATCCGCGTTGCGGACAAGGGCGGCAGGAACCCGGTCGGGATCGAGCGGGATCCAGTACTCGTGCTGGTAGCCGGTTCGATCCATGCGCTGGAGGAAGTAGCCCTGGCGATAGAGCAGGCCGACCGCGACCATGGGGACTGCGAGGTCGCTCGCCTCCTTGAGGATGTCGCCGGCGAGCACTCCCAGGCCGCCCGCGTAGATCGGCAGAGACGTGTGCACGGCGAACTCTGCGCAGAGGAATGCGACGGGGTGGTGCGACGACGCGCGGCCGGTCAGCGGCGGACGCGAGAGGTCGGCGTCGATGGTCGCGAGGATGTCATGGGCCTGGGCCACCACGCGCTCGTCGCCGGCGACGCGCGCGAGCGACGCCGACGACGCCTCGGAAAGCAGGCGCACCGGGTTGCGGTTGCTGCGGTCCCAGCGCAGAGGGTCGATGGTCGCGAAGAGGTCATTGCCTCCCGGCGTCCAGGACCAGCGGTAGTTGTACGCGATGTGCGCGAAGGGCGCCAGCGCCGCGGGCAATCGCGAGGCGAGATCCTCGGCGGCACGCCGGACATCTGCGCTGCCGTCGACGATCGTCGCGGTGGGCGCGTCTGCGGTCTCCGTCATTGCGGCGCGATGGTAGCGTCCGCCGGGCGTGGTCAACCTGCCGTCAGCGCCGCCGCGATGCTGCGCACGCCGGCGGCCGGGCCGTGAGCGTGGCCGAACACTGCTGTCCCTGCGACCAGGACCGTGGCTCCCGCATTCACGCAGTCCCTGGCATTGTCGGCGTCGACCCCGCCGTCCACCTCGACCTCGCTGCGGAGGCCGCGGCTGTCGATCAGCGCTCGCAGCTCGCTCACCTTGTCGAGCGTGTGGGGGATCAGGCGCTGGCCGCCGAAGCCGGGGTTGATGGTCATCACCAACGCGAGATCACAGATCTCGAGCACGTCGCTCAGGGCCGAGACTGGGGTGCTCGGATTGATGGCCGCGCCGGCCCGGCAGTCGAGCGCGCGGATTGCGCAGAGGGTGCGATGGAGGTGAGGAGACACCTCCTGGTGGACAGTGATTCCGTCCGCTCCGGCCGACGCAAAGGTCTCCAGG
>CATPAP010000104.1 GCA_955651875.1 Candidatus Dormiibacterota bacterium | reverse complement strand
GGAATTGTCGAGCGCACTGCCAGGTCAACCGGGCGGAAGCAGGGTCTGACGCGGAACGGCGTGCGACTCCACACGATGCGGGATGAAGCGTCAGAGAAACAACAGGGTTTGCGCGAGCGACGCATGTCGCGCTACGATCAACGGGTATTCGGCAGGCCCGTTTCAGTGCTTACAAAACAGCTGCTCTACCACTGAGCTACGCCGGCCAGCGCGTCGTGAGTTTACCCGCTCCCCGCTGAACTCAGCGGGAACGCGGCGGGAAGGCCATACGCACAGCTTGGGCAGCCCAAGCGATATGGGCCTGTCGTCGCGAACCTCGACACCGACCGTTGGTGTCGGCCTCTAGCTGGCTTGCCCCGATCCGCCGCCGTCAGCCTTCGGGCCGGGCACGTCGCCGCCCTCGGTGATGACCGCATCGGTCCCGGGGTCGAAGGCGTGGACCACGCTTTCGGCGGCGACCAGCGTGACCTTGTCGCCGACTGAAACGCCGCGCGACGCCGGCACCAGCGCCACGACATCGTTGCCGGCGACGTTGGCGTGGATGAGCTCCTCGTTGCCGAGGAACTCCACGACCTCGACGGTGGCCGCGAGGCTGACCACTCCAGAGGTCTGCGTGCCCGCGGCGTCGAGGTGTTCCGGACGCATCCCCAGGGTGAGGTCGGCGCCGGCACCGCGGGAGCGCGCCACCGCCGCCGCCCTCCCGCTGAGCGCCACCTCGAGCCCGTCCAGCGCCAGGGCGACTTTGTCACCTTCGACAGCCACCTGGCCCTGGAGAAAGTTCATGGCCGGCGACCCGATGAAACCGGCGACGAAGCGGTTCACCGGCGACTCGTACAGCTCCTTGGGAGTGCCGACCTGCTGTAGCACCCCGTCGCGCATCACCGCGATGCGGTCGCCCATCGTCATCGCCTCGACCTGGTCGTGAGTGACGTACACGATGGTGGTGCCGAGGCGCTGGTGGAGACGAGCGATCTCCGCCCGCGTCTGCACCCGGAGCTTGGCGTCGAGGTTGCTGAGCGGCTCATCCATGAGGAACGCCGCCGGGTCGCGTACGATGGCCCGGCCGAGCGCGACACGCTGCCGCTGGCCGCCGCTCAGCGCCCCGGGCCTGCGATCCAGCAGGTCCTCGAGGCCGAGGATCTTGGCGGCCTCGCGCACCTTGGTCTCGATCTCCGCCTTGGGTCGCTTGCGCATCTTGATGCTGAAGCCCATGTTGTCGAAGAGGCTCATGTGCGGGTAGAGCGCGTAGCTCTGGAACACCATGGCGATGTCGCGGTCCTTGGGAGGCAGGTCGTTGACCACACGGTCGCCGATCATGATTTGGCCGTCGGTGATGTCCTCGAGCCCGGCGAGGCAGCGCAGGGCGGTGGTCTTGCCGCACCCCGACGGGCCCACCAGTACCAGGAACTCCCCGTCGTTGATCTCCAGGTTGAGGTCGCTGACGGCGAGCGCATCGCTGCTGAAGCGCTTGCTCACGTGCTCGAAGGCGATGCGTGCCATCTCAGTGCAACCCCACTCTGCTCATTTGACCGCGCCGGCGAGCACGCCGCGCACGAAGTAGCGCTGGAAGGCGAAGAACACCGCCAGCGGGATGATCATGGAGATGAACGAGGCCGTCGAGATGAGGTCGATGTTGGCGCCGAATTGGCGAAGCTGGCTGAAGATCGCCACGGTGATCGGCACGTGAGGGTTGTTGGCCAGGAACACCAGGGAGACCAGCAGGTCGTTCCACACCCAGAGGAACTCGAAGATGGCCAGCGACGCCAGCGCCGGCTTGCCCAGCGGCAGCACGATGCGGCGGAACATCATCCACTCGTTGGCGCCGTCGATCCGCGCCGCCTCCAGCAGGTCCTTGGGGATACCCGTGTAGAAGTTGCGCATCAGGAAGATGGCGAATGGAAGGCCGAAGGCGACGTGATAGAGGACCACGCCGGGGAGGGTGCCGAACAACCTCACGTTCTTGTACAGCTCGGCCACAGGGATCAGTGCCATCTGCAGCGGCACCACCATGAGCGCGACGATCACCACGAAAACCCAGTCGCGTCCGCGCCAGTTGAGAAAGACCATGGCGTACGCGGCCAGCGAGGCGATCACGACCACCAGCACGGTGGCGGAGACGGTGATCAGGGCGGTGGTCAGCAGCGCATCGGGAATGCCACCGCCCTTGAAGATGGCCTCGTAGTTCATGACGGTCAATGAGAGCGGGGTGGTGATCGCGTGCCACCACCCCGATGAGAAGTAGTCCTGGGCGGGACGGAAGGAGGTGACCAGCAGTCCGACGGTGGGCACCAACCAGAACAGGGCGATGAGCACCAGCACCACGTTGACCGAGCTGCGTCCGAAGAGGCGGCGCAGCCGGGCGCGGCGCGGCGGCGCGGCGCTGGCGGTGCGAGCGGCGGTGGCCACCGCCGTCACTCGCGGATCCTCCGGACGTTGAGGGCGATGACAGGGATGACCAGCAGGAAGAGAAACACCGCGATCGCGCTGGCCAGCCCCTTGCCGGTGAAGCTCGTGAAGCCGACGCGATACATCTCCAGCGCGATCACGTTGGCTTGCTGCTGGGATGAGTCGGGGATCAGCGACAGGATGATATCGAAGATCTTCAGCACGTTGATGATCATGGTGATGAACACCACGATCAGCACCGGACGGAGCAGGGGGAAGGTGACGAAGCGGAACGTCTGCAGCTCGCTGGCGCCGTCCATCCGCGCGGCCTCGAGCACCTCGCGGTTGAGCGCCGCAAGCCCGGCGCCGATGATCACCATGGCAAAGCCGCTCCACATCCAGAGCATGGCGACGATCGCCGACAGGTCAGCCAGCGGGATGGCCAGCAGCGCCTGCCCGGTGGTGCCGAGCCCGCTGACCGGCGTGAGCGACTGCACCCCCAGCCAGTTGACCCCGCCGAACGGCTGGCGGAAGTTGGCTGCATCGAGCGCCAGGTGGTAGCTGCCGCCGGACACGCCGTCGAATCGGAAGGCTCCGTTGTTGCCACTGACGGTGGTGGCGGCGGTGTGCCCGTCAGCGGAGACCAGGTTGAGGCGCATGCCGGGGAGGCCCTTTTCCCCGGGATCGATGACTCCAACGTGGCCGCCGGGCGAGAAGTCGCGCCAGACCTCACCGGTCACCGCGCCGGCGACCGGTGACGGGGCCTGCGCGGCCTGTGCCGCGGGAGGCACAGCGCTCAGCGGAATGCCGGTGAGGCCGAGCTGCAGCGCATGACCGGCGTCGACCGCGTTCTTGCTCACCATGCCGCCCTCGGCTGTCCCGGTCAGTCCACTGATCGGCCTGATGTTGGGGAGCGCGTACATCCCCGGCGGATGGATGACGTCGGCGACGGTGCCGACGGCGGCGTTGATCACGCCGCGATTGGGATCCGTTTCGTAGACGATGCGCCAGATCACGCCGGTGGCAAACAGGCTGATGGCCATCGGCATGAAGACGATCGTCTTGAACGCGGTGGACCAGCGGATGCGCTCGGTGAGCACCGCGAACACCAGGCCGAGGAAGGTCACCAGGGAGGGGAAGACGATCACCCAGATGGCGTTGTTGCGGATGGCCACCAGAATGTCGGCAGTGCCGAAGAGCGTCTTGTAGTTGCCGGCAGCGATGAAGTTGCCGCTGTCGTCGTAGAGGCTCCGGGCCACGGTGGCCACGGTGGGGTAGACCACGATGGCGCCGAGCAACAGTGCTGCCGGCCCCATGAAGAGCGCCACGGCCGCGCTTCGGCCCAGGCCACCCCCGCGCCGCGGCTTACCGGTGCGTGCTTCGGGGACGGGCCGGACCCGAGGTGCGGCGACAGGCGGGGCTGTCGTCATACCTCGAGCCCGACCCCGAACTCAGTGCCCGTATGCCGCGACGGCGGCCGCCTCGAGTTTGGTCTCGGTGCCGCTGATATCAGTCGGGTTGCGCACCCAGTTCTGCAGGTCCGCCCACTCGCCCGACCCAATGGTCCCGCCGAACGCGGCGGGTGCCTGGTCGCTCATGTCGTAGGCAACGTTGTCACCGGCGTCGATCACCGCCTTGGCGGCCGTGCGCGAGATGTCGTCGGGATACACCGAGAGGCTCACCTGCGTGTTCGGCGAGGTGAAGCCGCCGAGATGCGCCCAGATAGAGCCCGCGTCAGGCGACGCCAGGTACTTGAGAAGCGCCTCCGACTGCGGCGTGTCCTTGAACATGACCGCCACGTCGCCACCGGCCGACACCTCTGCTGGCGAGCCGTTGATCGAGGGGAAGGGGAAGAAGTCGTAGCCGCTCTTCGCCTGCAGGCTCTTGTTCACCGTGGGGATGACCGTGCCCACGAAATCTGCCTCGTAGACCATCGCGGCCTTTGGCGCCGGGCCGAAGGCCTGGCTGACGCAGTCCGGGAAGGGCGTGGACACGGCGCCAGCCTTACCGCCGACCATGTTGGCATCGTTGCCAAAGATCTTCGCCAGCGTCTGGAAGGTGGTGGTGACGGTGGGATCGGTCCACGGGATCGAATGCGCGGCGAGCGCGTTGTACTTGGCCACGCCGGCGACGCGCAGGTACACGTTCTCGAACCAGTCGGTCAGCGTCCAACCGGAGCCGCCGCACATCGCGAACGGCGTTGTCCCCGCCTGCTGCAGAGTGCTCATGTCCTTAAGCATGTCGTCGTAGGTGGCGGGCGGTGAGGTGATCCCCGCGTCCGTCAGCGTTTTGACGTTGTACCAGACTGTGCTCTTGTTGGCCGCCTTGAAGTACACGCCGTACAGCTTGCCGGCATCGCTGGCGAGCTTCTTCCACACGCTCGCGTACTGGCTGGTGAGCACGTCTCCCACGAAGCTGTCGATGGGCTTGAGAGCGCCTTTCTTGACCAGGTCATGGAGCAGGCCGGGCTGGGGCAGGATGGCGACGTCCGGCGGGGCGCCCCCGGTGACGGCTGTGCCCAGGACGGTGGGCAGCTGGTCGCCTTTCGACTGGAACTGAGCGGTGACCCCGGTCTTGGTTTTGAAGCCGTCGAGCACCGCCTGGAAGTCCTTCTGCTCGGTCCCCGACCAGACCGCCCAGACGGTGACGTTGCCGCCGATCTGCTGACCGCTGCTCGACGAACCGCCGCTGCTGGAGGTGGTGCCACCGCCGCACGCCGCCAGCGTCATCACCGCTGCCACGGTCAGTGTTCCGAACGCCCGCCTGGTTGCCCTGGTGTGCATGCTCACCTCCTCGCCGCGCCAGCTCAACGAGGCATGTGCCAGGCCTGCCTCCCGGTGAGCGTGTCACCGTTATGCCGGCCTCATGCCGTCCGACCGGATCCTACGCCGGGAGTACCTGCCCCTACAACACTCGCGACCAGTGACCGAGCCCCGATCCACGAGGTCCGAGCGGAGCGCCGGCTTCAGCCCCCGCTGACCGTTGTGAATGCGCTGGCAAGGGACTGGCCATCGACGTCTGTGAGGACGGTGGCGACTTTGACCTCGCGCTGCCCCTCATGCCGCGCTCGCCGGGCCTCGCGACCAGTGTGGCCATTCTGCTCGGGGGAGTCTTCCTCAACGGAGTGGCCACCGGCGCGTACATCGGTGCCGGCCTCGGGCCGGGGCCCGCGCGACGGGCTGATGACCGGCTACGCCGCGCGCGGTCATTCGATCCGCGTCGTCCGCACCATCATCGAGCTCGCCGCCGTCGCCGCCGGCTTCGTGCTGGGTGGAACGGTGGGTATCGGCACGCTGGTGTATGCGCTGTGCATCGGTCCTCTGGCGCATGTTTTCGTCCCGCTGCTGGCGATCAAACGTCGGGAACAGCGACGCTCGCGCG
>CATPAP010000103.1 GCA_955651875.1 Candidatus Dormiibacterota bacterium | reverse complement strand
GTCAGTCGGGCCAGTACTGCTCCTCGCGGATCTCTTTGTCCCTGAACCCGCGCCGGCGCATGATGCCGTGGCAGTTGGTGATCATCTGGGGGTTGCCGCACAGATAGACGCCGCCGTGGCCGGGTCTCAGCCCGGCAGCGTCCGCGTGCTTGCGCAGAATGTCCTCGACGCGCCCCGTCTCGCCGCCCCAGTCCGGACCCTCCCATGACCGGCTGACGGTCGGCACGTACGTGAACCAGTCACACGCCTTGTCGAGCGCGCGCAACTCGTCCTCGTAGCCGAGCTCATCCGCTCGGCTCGCCCCCTGGAGGGCGACGATGGGGTGGTCGGCTGACCACTCGCCGTTCTCCTCGCGGCGGCGCAGGCTGCGCAGGATGCTGACGAACGGAGCGATGCCGGTCACCGTCGCGACAAAAAGGTGCGTCTGATCGACGACGGGCGCCTCCTTGAGGAAGAGGCCCTTGGAGCGCTTGCGCACCAGGGTGCTGGCGCCGATGGGGACGTCGTGCAGCGGAGCCGACAGCTCGCCCTCCGGGACGCGCTCGATGAAGAGCTCGATCTCGCCCTCGGCGGGGTCCGAGGCGATCGAGTACGGGCGCTCGACGATGCGACCGTCGAGCTCGAGGCCCAGCGTCACGTACTGGCCGGGCCGGAACGGAAGCTCGCAGTCCGGTCGGATCCTCACCACCCACAGGTCGGTGGCGAGGTCGCGGCGCGAGACGATCGTGGCGGCCGCGTACTTCTCGGTGTCGATCATGCGCGCGACAGTGTAAGGAGCGCGGGGCGGCGGGCAGTCCGGGACGTATCCTCGACCGGTGACGGGTCCGCTTGCGCTGGTCGGTGGTGCCGAGTTTCAGCCGGGCAACTGGGAGCAGGATCGAATCCTCGCCGAGGCGGCGGCGGGCCGCCCTGCGTACGTGGTCTGCGCCGCCATCCGCGCCCATCCCGAGCAGGCTGTCGCCACCGCGCGCCACTGGTTCGGCCGCCTCGAGGTGGACATGACCGAGCTGCGTGTGCGCACGCGCGGTGATGCGTCGGCTGCGGCCACGACCGAAGCGGCGCGCGCGGCTGGTCTCGTCTACCTCGCCGGCGGGGATCCCGGGCGCACCGTCCAGCTGCTCACCGGGTCGCCGGTGTGGACCGCGATCGTTGCCGCGTGGCGCGACGGCGCCGCGCTCGCCGGGTCCTCGGCGGGCGCGATGGCGCTCTGTCAGTGGACGCTGATCCGCCACCGCTGGCCCGGCCACGACACGCGCCGCCCCGTCGAGGCGCTCGGCCTGGTCGCCGGCTGCGCGCTCCTCCCTCACTTCGACACCTTCGGCGAGCGCTGGATCCCGTCGGCGCAGCAGGCGCTCGGCGCCGACGTCCCTCTGATCGGCGTCGACGAGCGCACCGCCGCGGTGTGGCGCGATGGCGCATGGTCGGCTGTCGGGCCCGGCACGGTCACGATCGTCGTCGGGGCGCATCGCTCGTGCTTCATGCGGGGTGAGTCGATCAGCGGGGTGCCGGTTCCGCAGGCCGGTGACGGGCCGCGGTCCGCCGGGGTGGGGCCCAAGCCCGTCTAGACTCGCGTCCCTGTGAGCACTCAGAGCGCTGCCGATCGCCTCGCCCTCATCGAGCGCAACACCACCGAGGTGATGGGCCGCGACGACCTGCTCGCACTGCTCGGCACGCCCACGCCGATCCGTCACTACATCGGCTACGAGATCTCCGGCAAGGTGCATCTCGGCAGCGGCCTGGTGGCGATGGGCAAGGTGCGCGACTTCCTCGACGCCGGCGTGGCGTGCCACGTGCTCCTCGCCGACTGGCACACCTGGATCAACGACAAGCTCGGCGGCGACCGCGAGGTGATCCGGCGCATCGCCACCGGTTATTTCACCGAGGCGATGCGCGCGTCGCTGCTCGCCGTCGGTGCCGATCCGTCGCGCGTGCATTTTGTGCTCGGCACCGACCTCTACGACAACAACCCCGACTACTGGAGAACGGTCATCGAGGTGAGCCGCCACACCTCGCTGGCAAGGATGCTGCGCAGCATCAGCATCCTCGGCCGCGAGCAGAGCGACTCCGTGGACTTCGCCAAGCTCATCTACCCGGCGATGCAGGCGGCCGACATCTTCGTCCAGGGCATCAACCTGGCTCACGCGGGCACTGAGCAGCGCAAGGCCCACGTCATCGCACGCGACGTCGCCACCAGAATCCGAACCAACGGTCTCACCGACAGTGAAGGCCACACCATCAAGCCGGCCGCTGTCCACCATCCCTTGCTGCTCGGGCTGCGCAAGCCACCGGTGTGGCCGCTGCCGGACGACGTCGACCCAGAGACGCTGAAGATGAGCAAGTCCGATCCCTCATCGGCCGTGTTCATCCACGACGACCCCGACACGATCCGCCGCCGCGTCGCCAAGGCGTTCTGCCCGCCCCAGGAGACGCGCTTCAATCCCGTTCTCAACTGGTTCGAGCAGCTCGTTTTCGCCTTTGACGACGCACCGCTGCGCATCGACCGCAGCGAAGCCAACGGCGGGGTCATCACCTTCGAGACGTACACGGATCTCGCCGGCGCATACGGTCGCGGGATGCTCCACCCCAGCGACGCGAAGAACGCGCTCACCGAGCGGCTAATCGAGCGCCTCGAGCCTGCGCGCGCTCATTTCGCCAAGCCGGAGGTTGCGGCGATGCTCGCTGACCTGGACGCGGTCCTGGCGCGCACCCGCTGATCCTCAGGCGCTGCTGATCGCCCCATCGATGGCGGCGAACGCCATGTTCACCGCCTCGTCGGGTGCGCGGGCCCGGCGGATGCCCGGATCGGCGATGTGGCCGCCCGGCGGCCGGATCTCCCACGTGTCGAGCCCGATCACGGAGCGCCCGCTGCGCAGGGCCAGGGCGATCTCGCTGATGGTGCCGTACGCACCACCGATGGCAATGAGCACCGGGCAGGCGCGAACGATGAGCGCGTTGCGCATCTCCCCCATCCCCGTGGGGATGGCCAGGGACACGTCGGCCGCCGCCTCCTCGGGGCTGTCACCGGGGAGCAGTCCGATGCTGAAACCGCCGGCTCGGGCTGCTCCTCGCGCAGCAGCCGCCATGACGCCGCCGAGACCGCCGCACAGAACGATCCCGCCGCGGGCGGCGATCAACCCCCCGACGCGCTCGGCCATCTCGTTGGTCGCCGGGTCGTCGCGCGACGTTCCGCACACGCCGATGAGCGGTGGTCGATCGGGACGCAGCGGCGTTGCCATCGGCTGGATCGTGGCGCTCAGCGAAGGCCGACTGCACGCTGCACGCGGAGCAGGGTGACGTTGGCGACGGTGGCGGCGCGTTCAGCGGCGCGAGCCAGGATGCCGCGAAGCGTCGCCTCGTCCGCTCGCAGCTCGTAGTAGCGCTTCTGCACCGGCTCCAGGGCCTCGTTGACGGCGTCGGTGACGGCGCTCTTGAGCGCGCCGTAGCTCTTGCCCGCGAACTGCGCCAGCGCCTCCTCGCGGCTGGTGCCACGCAGCGACGCGTGGATCTCGAGCAGGTTGGCGACGCCGGGACCGATCGGCTCGCCAACCGACGGGTTGGTGTCGGTGGTGGCGCGGCCGATCTTGTGTCGCACCGTGTCCGGGAGGTCGAGCAGGAGGATGGCGTGACCTGCCTTGGTCAGCGCCGTGCTCTTGCTCATCTTGGTGGTGGGATCGTCGAGACCCATGACGCGCGCGCCGGTGCTGCGGATGAGCGGCTCGGGTACGCGGAACACCTCACCGCGCAGGCTGTTGATCCGCTGCGCGATGTCCCGGCTGATCTCGACGTGCTGGCGCTGATCGTCGCCGACCGGCACGTAGTCGGCATCGTAGAGGAGGATGTCGGCGGCCATGAGGTCTGGGTAGGTGAGCAGGCCAGCCGGGGCGCGCTCGCGCTCGCGGCCGGCCCCAGCCTTCGACTTGAACTGGGTCATGCGCTCGAGCCAGCCCAGTGGGGTGTAGCACTCGAGGATCCAGCCGAGTTGGGCGTGAGCGGCGACGTGCGACTGCACGAAGAGCACGCTGCGCTCGGGGTCGAGGCCGCAAGCCATGTAGAGCGCCGCGAGCTCGAGCACGCTGTTGCGTACCAGCTCGGGATCGGGCACCGCGGTGAGCGCGTGCAGGTCGACGATGCAGAAGTAGTTGTCGTAGCTGTCCTGCTCGCGCGCCCAGTGCCGCAGCGCGCCGAGATAGTTGCCGAGGTGCAACTGGAAGGTCGGCTGGATGCCGCTGAGCACGCGTGGACGGTCGCCGCGTGGCGGGACAATGTCGGCGGCGGCTGCGTCGGACACGATCGGCGAAGGATACCGGTCGCTTCAGGCGCGTCGCGAGCGGTCAGGTGCGCGTGCGCTGATCTCCTCGCGACGCGGTCGCGGTCCGCCGGGCGGGGCGACCTGCCGGCTCTCGCCCGGCGGCGCGGGCGTTGCGCGTCCTCACCACGCGCATCCGCGGGCCCCACACCTGCTCGAGGAAGGTGTCGATCTCGCCGTAGAGCCGGTCGGGTCGCATGCGCATCTCGAGGATCGAGCTCGCCTCGACGAGCCGGGCGTTGGGCAGCTCGCGACACAGCATGCCCGCGTCCGAGAAGGGATGGACGGGGTCGCGATGGTGCCCGATGATGAGCGCGGGAGCGGTGAAGGTGTGGCGCTCGTCGCGATGTGGCGTGGTGCGCCCGAAGAACATACTCTGGAGCAGCGCTCCGCTCGGGGCGGGGTCCTGCGCGATGGTGTCGAGAACGACGCGGATGTCGAAGGGCACTCGCGACGCGGGGACCAGGCGCGCCACCCTCGACACCGCACGCATCAGCGGCTGGCCGACGGTGGCGGCCACGAGGAGCGGCGCGAAGGCAATCGCAGACGCCACCAGTGCGTTGTCGAGCACGGGCATCTCGAGCACCATCGCGCGCAGCCGCTCGGGCGTGAGCGACGCGACCTCGAGCGTGATGTTGGCGCCGAGCGAGGTCCCGCCGACCACCGCCTGCTCGAGCTTGAGGTGGTCGAGGAGGGCAACCAGGTCCCGCCCGAACTGCGACATCGAGTAGCGCCACTATGTCGCGGGGACGCGCGGAGTCGCCCCGGCCGAGCGGGTCGAGCAGAATGACCCGGTGACCTCGCTCGGCGAGATGCCTCGCCAGCGGGGTGTTCATCCGCGCCGGCAGGAGCAGTCCGGGCAGGAGCACGAGGGGACGGTCGCCCTGGCCATGGATGGTGTAAGCGAGGCGCTGGCCGCGGCTGCGAAAGCTGCCGTGGCGGACCATCTGCCTAGGTGCCGGGCTCGTACTTGAAGGAGAGTGCGACTCGCGTGCGGAACCGGGCCACCTTGCCGTCCTCGACAGTGAGGTCGAACTTGACAACCTCGGCGACCCGGAGGTCGCGCAGCGATCCCGATGCGGTCTCGATGGCGCGCCGGGCGGCGTCTTCCCATGATT
>CATPAP010000102.1 GCA_955651875.1 Candidatus Dormiibacterota bacterium | reverse complement strand
CCTTCGCGCAGCGTCGTGTCGAGGATGATGAGTCGCTCGGGCACTGCCGGCCCAGCCCCCGTGTACAGCGGGTTGCCGAGGCTGTGGGCGGTGCCGTCGGTGCCGTCGGTGCCGTTGTGCTCGCTCATATCGTCGTCTTTTGCTGGCCGTCTGCCGCGGTCTCCATGCCCGGCGCTGTCTTGGCGTCGAGCCAGCTCATCCGCGCGCGCAGGTCGGCGCCGACTCGTTCGAGCGGGTGGCGCCGATCCTCGTCGCGGTATTCCAGGAAGTCGGAACGGCCGTTCTCGTTCTCGGTGATCCAGCGCTGCGCGAAACTGCCGTCCTGGATGTCGGCAAGGATCCCGCGCATCGTCGCCCGGGTGCGGTCGTCGACCACCTTGGGGCCGCTGACGTAGTCGCCGAACTCGGCGGTGTCGCTCACCGAGTAGCGCATGTACGACAGGCCACCCTGGTACATGAGGTCGACGATGAGCTTGAGCTCGTGCATGACCTCGAAGTAGGCGAGCTCGGGCTGGTAGCCCGCATCGACGAGGGTGTCGAAGCCGGCCTTGACGAGGCTGGAGATGCCTCCGCACAGCACCGCCTGCTCGCCGAAAAGGTCGGTCTCGGTTTCCTCCGCGAAAGTGGTGCGCAGGCAGCCGGCACGGGTGCCGCCAATGCCGCGCGCATAGCCGAGCGTGCGCTGCCACGCCGTGCCGGTCGCATCCTGCTCGACCGCGAGCAGGCACGGCACGCCGGCGCCTTCCGTGAAGGTGCGGCGGACCAGGTGTCCCGGGCCTTTCGGCGCGACCATGGCGACGTCGACACCGGGCGGCGGTGCGATCTGCCCGAAGCGAATGGTGAACCCGTGCGCGAAGAGCAGCAGATCACCCTGCTGCAGAGCGTCCCGGATCTCGCTCTCGAACAGAGCCTTCTGCGCGGTGTCCGGTGCCAGGATCATGACCACGGCCGCCTCCGCAGCCGCCTCCCCCGGAGTGAGAACACGCAGCCCCTCAGCCTCGGCGGCGACGCGGCTCTTGGACGTCTCCGGCAGGCCGACGCGCACGTCGTGTCCGGAGTCGCGCAGGTTGAGCGCGTGGGCGTGGCCCTGCGACCCGTATCCGATCACAGCGATCGGCGAGCCGCTGAGAATCTCGGCGTCAGTGTCGGCGTCGTAGTACATGCGGGCGGCCATCACTCTGTCCTCATGAGGCTAGATGTTGCCCGTCATGTCGACGGACCCGGTGCTGTCACCGGCGGCGGGGCTGATATCGGGGTCGTCGCGGGCAGGCTCGAAATCGATGAGGCGCAGGCGGGCATCGTCGCCGCGCACCAGCGCAACCGCCCCGCTGCGGCCCAGCTCCTTGATGCCGAAAGGGCGCATGAGATCGATGAAGTTGTCGATCTTCTCTGTCGAGCCGGTGACCTCGATGATCACCGACTCGAACGCGACGTCGACGACGCGCCCGCGGTAGATGTCGACGATGTCGAGGATGTCGCGCCGCTGGGCGAGTGGCGCGTGCATGCGGATGAGCAGAATCTCGTGGGCGACGACCCGGTCGCCGGTGACGTCCTCGATGGTGATGACGTCGATGAGCTTGGCGAGCTGCTTGGTCGCCTGCTCCGCCTGCTGGCGACCGACGTGCACGGAGATGGTCATCCGCGACACCGACCGGTCGTCGGTCGGGCCCACCGACAGGGAGTCGATGTTGAAACCACGCCTCCGCACGGCGGAGGCCACCCGGTTGAGCACACCCGGCTTGTTCTCCACCAGCACCGAGAGAAGCCGGGTCTGGCTCATGACGCTTCCACGAAATCGAGCATGCCCTTGCCGAGTGGGACGATCGGGTAGACGTTGGCGTTGCGGTCGATATCGAAGTTCATCAGCACGGGGCCGCGATGTGCGAGCGCCTCGTCGAGCATGGCGCCGACGTCCTCGCGGCGGTCGGTGGTCATCGCCTTCATGCCGAAGGCGTCGCCGAGCTTGACGAGGTCGGGCGTGAAGCTGAGGTCGACCGCGGAGCGCACCCCGCCGTAGAAGTCGTCCTGGAACTGGCGCACCATGCCGAGGCTGGCGTTGTTGAGGACGAGGATGTTGACGTCGATGTTGTTCTCGACCATCGTCGCCATCTCCTGCATGTTCATCACGAAGCCGCCCTCGCCGCTGACGCAGAAGACGGTGCGGTCCGGGTTGCTGAGCTTCGCACCCATCGACGCGGGGAAGGCGAACCCCATGGTGCCGGTGCCGCCGGAGTTGAGGAAGCGGCCGGGCTTGCCATAGTCGAACCAGAGCGCGGCCCAGATCTGGTTGAGGCCGACATCGGCGAGCACGATCGCTTCGTCATGGCAGCGGGCATACATCTCGATGAGCACCTCCTGGGGCTGCAGGAGCCCGTTCTTGGAGATGAACTTGATGGGGTGCTCCTCCTTCCACTGGTCGATCCGGGTCAGCCAGGTGTGCTCGCGCTTGGGCGCCACCAGGGGCAGCAGCGCGGTCAGCGCAGTGCGCGCGTCGGCCACCACCGACACGTGCGGCACCACGTTCTTGCCGATCTCGGCAGGATCGATGTCGATGT
>CATPAP010000101.1 GCA_955651875.1 Candidatus Dormiibacterota bacterium | reverse complement strand
CTGGCTCACAGCTAGGGATGCGACGGAGCCGGCGGCGCGCCCTCGAGCTCGAACATGAGGTCATCGGGGTAGCAGTAGTACCAGTCCTCCCCCGGCTCGAACGATCGGATCACGGGATGCCCCACGGTCCTGTGGTGCGCTGTGGCGTGTCTCCCCGGCGAGTTGTCGCAACAACCGACATGTCCGCATTCCTGACACACGCGCAGGTGAACCCAGTCCCGCCGCCCCGCAGCCAAGCACTCGACGCAGCCTGTCCCCGAGGGAATAACGTCGTAGATCTGGTCAAGATGCCGGCAAGTGTCGGTCATGTGGGAACCTCCCGAGCTGAGGCACTCGGCCGCCGGCTGCAGACGGCGCCCTGACCTGCGTCAGCTCGCTGTCCCATCCCAGCAGCGTCGCTGCCCCGCCATAGGTGCTGTTGAGAAAGTCGAGGATGGCCTGCCGTGGGTCAGACTCCGAGCGAGCTGCATCGTAGGGCAGCAGAAAGTCGCCCGCCGCGGCGCTCCACGCAGCTGCGCCAGGTTGGATGGAGACCTTGTCGATGCCGTCTGGCCGCGGATACGCATAGGCGAAAAACGCCGGATACGGGATGCGTTCGTCACCAGGCCACCAGCCTCCGCAGATCTGCTCGGCGTCCCCGCCCACGCGAGCGATGACTCCGGCACCGGGCCCGGGATCAGCCGGCCGGCCCGAGTAGCGGGTGAGCGCGAGGTCGAACGTCCCCCAGAAGAACTGCACAAGGGTCGTCCGCCCACGAAAGCGGGCACGGTGCGCCCTCATGACCACATCGACCATCGAGAGGACGCGGAAGAAGCGCGCCGCGTGCTGAGCGTCGTATGTGTGATGGGTTCGGTCATCGGGAAAGGCGATGGGGTTGGAGACTTCCGACGGCACCAGCGAGATGGCAACATCCACGTGCATGCGTTGCAGCGCATTCATGACGTCCTGATAGAACTCGGCGACGCTTCCCCCGAGCGGGCGGCGCTCGGTGTGTCCATCGCTACTGCGCATCACCAAGACGTGGTCGAGCAGGTCGAATTCAGCGTCGATCGTGCGCAGTCCGACAGGAATGGGCGAAGTGGTCAGCCCGCGTGCCGTGACATAGAGCGGGACGTGGGCCCACTCAGGCTCAAACGGGCTGAGCGCCAGACGCAGCTTGCCGATCACCTGCGTGTACATGTGCAACGTGTCGCGCGTCTCGCGCCACTCCTCGTACGGGAGCGCGGGCCATTCGTCCTGCTTCAGCAACTCACCCATCAGCCAAACATGAAGGTTTCGGATTCGCTCATCGCGTCGCCGTGCCAGTTCTCCTCTCAGCTCTCGCCACCCAGAGGCGATCCTACCGCGATGGTCTTCGGGAGCGGCCCGGCGGCCACGGCCAACAGCGCCGGCTGCTCTTTCGCCGCAGTCGGCTGACGCGATGACCGCTGGTCGGCGCCGGTGGCGATGAGCATCGCGCTCAGCTGGCGGGACGGCGGCGGTTCCTGGTGGTGTTCGGCGACCCGTCACTCATGATCGCTGGACTCGTGCCGGCTTGCGCGCAATCACCGAGAAGAGACGTCATTCGAGGACCATCCTGCATCGGAGAATCCCGACAGGATGCTCACCACACTGAAGCCGGCACGGTCGATGAGGTTGCGGGCTTCGCCGGCCGTGTAGCTCCTCGTGGCAGGAGAGCGGCTGTGGATCTCCGACTCAACCACTCGCCCACCAGTGATGACCTCGAAGAGGTCCTGCGTGGCTTCGAGTGAGGTGGCAGCATCGATGGAGCTCCTCGTTGTGCGCCGAACCAAACGCTCCATCGGACGGTCTTGTCGCCTCGGTGATCACAACGCCGTCCGGATCTTCTGCGCGAAGCACGAGGAACGGCATGACGAGCAGGCCGGCGGGGACCAAGTGAAGGAAGAACCGCCGGAGGGCCTGTTCGGCCGTGCCTTCCTCGGTCAACAGCTGGAATGAGCTCGATGGGACGATGCTTGTTCGGTAGCGGCGCCGGAGCCGGAGCGTCTCCATTCGCTTCTGAAAGAGTCGTGGGGTCAGCCCGGCATCACGAGCCCGGCCGCGGCAGATCTCAAGCATGTCCGGAGAGTTGTCGATGCCGTCGATGTCGATGCCGAGTGCGAGGTAGTCGAGCAGCAGGCGTCCTGTCCCGCAGCCAACGTCCAGCACCGGTTCCCCACTCTCGCGGATCAGTCGCAGGTAGAAGTCCCGGTCGGGCCAAGTGCTGGTGTCGCCGCGGAGAAGGTCCCACGTCGCCGCAAGTAATCCCTGGTACTCATGCTCAGGCGCCACGACCCAACTGTGCTCGCTCGCGCCTTGCGGGTGTGAGATCGTGCGGCGGCGAGATATCCGAACCTCGGGGGCCTGCGGTATGACGACCATCCTCAACGCGATCGGCGATACACCGCTCATTCGGCTGCGCCGATGCGTGCCGGCGAACGGTGCCGAGATCTGGATCAAGCTCAAATACCGCAACCCCACCGGTTCGATGAAGGACCTGATGGCGCTGGCGATGATCGAGGGAGCAGAGCGTGATGGGCTCGTCGATGCGGGCACAACGATTGTCGAGTACACCGGCGGCAACACCGGACCCGCTCTCGCGATGGTCTGCGCGGCCAGAGGCTATCCCTGCAGGATCGTGATCGCCGACTGCTTCACCGAAGAGCGCCTGCAGCTGATGCGCGCCCTCGGGGCCGCGCCCAGGGTCGTTCGCGATGCAAGGCTGGACGGGGATCGTTCCACCGCATTGGGCGCCCGCATGGGTTGATGAGCTTCAGCAGATCGCGGACCTTGAAGCGACCGCGATGACGGCGCGGCTGGCCCGAGAGGAGGGCATCTTCGCGGGCATCTCGACCGGGGCCAAGGTCGTCGGATCGCTGCGCCTGGCCGACAAGCTCGGACCGGATGCAGTCATCGTCACCATCGCCGTCGACAGCGGCTTCAAGTACATGAGCGTCGAGCCCTACGCTGAGCTCGCCTAGCGATGCAAAAAGCTCAGCACCTCACGTGCTGCCGCCCGGGTACTCAGTGACGCCAGCGACGCGGTTACATCCCCGGCATCGGTAGAAACTCGAACACCTCGATCGAGACAGTGCCTGGAGAGAAGAAATGAGGGTGATCCTTGAGCATCTCGGTGACGTCATCCAAGGATTCTGCCTGAACAATCGAAAAGCCCGTCACCTGGCTTTGCGTTTCGGAGATCGAACCCGACTCGACCCTCTTCCCGTCTCCCAGCGGTGTGCCGAGATCGACGATACCATCGCGATTCTTCTCGGACCACGCCATCCAAACCGCCATTCCCTTCTTGGCTTGCTCCGGATCCATATTCGCCATCATTGCGCTCGCGGACACCGGTGCTTGATAGAGCACCATGAACTTCTTCACGGATCCTCCCTCATGTCGAACTCCACTACTTGAACACTAGCGCGCAATTCACTCT
>CATPAP010000100.1 GCA_955651875.1 Candidatus Dormiibacterota bacterium | reverse complement strand
TCACGCAGTCGGCCCTGTTCCTCGGCCCCGGTCTCTACCTGTACGCCTCCTGGTCGCGCGGGGCGAGCGTGGGCATGCGCGCCGTGCACTGCCGGTTGCACTCCCTCGACGGGGTCACCGCGCCGACGTCGTCACAGGTGCTTCTGCGCATGTGCGGCCTGTGGTTCTCGCTGGTGTTCGCCGGGGTGGGCTTGGTCTGGGGGTTGACCCGTCGGGACCACCGCGGCTGGCCGGATCTCTTCGCAGGCACGCAGGTGGTGCACGTGCCACCGGTGTTGTCGCCGGTTCCCACGTGGGGAGCATGGCAGTGGAGCGCTCCGCCGGAGCCGGCGCTGCCCGGGTCACCGCTACCGCCACCACCGCCGCCACCGCAGAAGCCGCCGCCACCACCGCCGCCACCACCGCCGCCGGCTGCACTTGCACCGGCATCACCAGCCGTCGAGCGCACCCCGTGGACGTGGTCAGACGTGGCCCCCGTCGTGGTCCTCCTTCTCCCGCTGTCGCTCGGTGTCGAGTACGTGACCGTCGCTGTCGTGAAATGGCTCCTGCGCGGCGTCGCGCTGAGCACACGACGACCTATCGAAGCGGTGGCCTCGGATATCACCGCCTACGGGGCGGTGTTCCTTCTCGTGCTTCTCTTCGTCAAGCTGAGGAGGCATGCCACGCTGGCGTCACTGGGCCTGCGCCGCGTGCAGTGGCGATGGCTGCTCGCCGCCCTCCCCTTCAGCTTCGCGGCCTTCCTGCTCGAATCCATCGCGGGCCTGCTCAGCCAGGGCCTCTTTCCGCAGACGCCGGCCAATCAGTGCGTCAGCATCCGCGATGCCTACCAGGGTGCACTCCCGCTGGCGGTCATCGGTGTCGCCGTGATCGCGCCGCTCGTGGAGGAGATCGTCTTCCGTGGCATGGTCTTCGGCTGGCTGCAGACCCGAACGCCCCTGGCCTGGGCGGTGGTCATATCGGCGTCGCTCTTCTCACTCGAGCACATCGGATTCCTGCAGCTGACGCTCTTTCTGCCCATCTTCACCACAGGGCTGGTGCTGGCCACGCTGTACCACCACGCGGGCAGCATCTGGCCGACGGTGCTGGTGCACGGGACGTTCAACCTCGTGGCCACCCTCGTGCTCTTCAACTCCGCGACGTGCTGACCTGCTCGGTGTCAGCCTGACGTCGATGCCGTCGCCCTGAGCGCCTCGGTGAGGCGCTCAGGGTCTGTGACCGGGACCTGGCAGGCGAAGTTCTCGCACACATAGGCGGCGGGCATCCCCCCCACCAGCGGGCGATCGGCGAGGAGCGCCGTTTCGTTGTCACCCCACGCCAGCACGGCGTCAGGGAGCCACTGACGGTGCACGGCCCGCACCAGCGCCTGGGTGCGCGGATCGTGGACGGCGCCGACGATCGCGACCTCTCGCGGTCGGGCGAGCGCCCGGTCCATCGCGCAGGCCAGTGAGCTGATGGCTAGCGCCGATTGTGTCACCACCACAGCCATCGGTTCGAGGATCTCCGCGGCGCGCGCGCGGTACTGCGAGTCGCCCGTGATGGCCGCGATGCGCAGCAGCGCGGACGCGAGCGTCGACTGGCCTGCGGGAATGGGATTGTCGTCGACGGTACGCGGGCGTATCAGCAGAGGCTTCGCGTCGGACGCGGTGTCGTAGAGCAGGCCGCCGTCCGTGAAGCGGCGCAGCGCGTCATCGACGAGCTCGCGTGCGGCGGTGAAGTACGCACCCTCACCGGATGCCTCGAACAGCGTGATCAGCGCATGCGCGAGGAACGACGAATCCTCGAGGAAGCCCGTGATCTTGGCTGTGCCGTCCTTCCAGGTGCGCAGCAGCACACCGTCTGGGCGCAGCTCGCGGAGGAGGAACTCGGCGCCGCCGCGCGCGGCGTTGAGGTAGTCACTGCGGCTGAGCGCGGCTCCCGCCTCGGCAAGCGCGTCGATGATGAGCGCGTTCCACGACGTCAGCACCTTGTCGTCGCGCGCCGGCGCGGGACGCTGCTGGCGCGCCACGAGGAGCCGCTCGCGCATGCTGTCGACACGCTCCTGCAGCGCTGCCTCGCTGATGTCGAGACTGCGAGCAACCTGGGCAAGAGCGAAGGGCAGCGACAGGACGGTGGTGTGGTTCTCGAAGTTGCCCGCGTCGCTGACCCCGAAGAGCCGTGTCGCCAGCTTGCCGTCGTCATCGCCAAGGACCTCGATGAGCTGAGCCGGCGTCCATACGAAGTACGAGCCCTCGCCGCCCGGCGAATCTGCGTCCTGGGAAGAGGCGAAGCCGCCGCCAGGAAGGAGAAGCTCGCGCAGCACGTAGTCGAGCGTGTCCTCGACGACGCGCACCCAGCGCGCGTCCCCGGTGAGCTGGTGGGCGTGGAGATAGACCGGCGCGAGCTGGGCGTTGTCATAGAGCATCTTCTCGAAGTGCGGGATCGACCAGGTGGTGTCGACGGCGTAGCGATGGAAGCCGCCACCCACGTGGTCGTGGATGCCGCCACGCGACATGTGGTCGAGCGTGGTCGTGGCTGCGTCGAGGAGGCGCCCGTCGCCGGTGGCGCGATGGCGGCGGAGCAGGAAGTCGAGCGCGGCGGGATGGGGGAACTTGGGGGCGGCTCCGAAGCCTCCGTGACGCATGTCCGTCCGCGCGACGAGTTGGGCTGACGCCGTATCGAGGCTGGCCGCGGAGAGCGTTCCCGGCGGCAGGGTCACGGGTTCAAGCGCGCGGCGGAGTTGATCAGCGGCGTGCGCGACCTCGTCACGGCGGTCGCGATACACGGTGGCGGCAGCGTTGAGGACGTAGCCGAAGCCGCGCATGCCCTGGCGGTCAGCCGGCGGGAAGTAGGTGCCGCCAAAGTACGGCTCGCCGGTCGGCGTCAGGAACACCGTCATCGGCCAGCCGCCGTGACCGCTGATGGCGATCACTGCCTGCATGTAGATGGAGTCGACGTCGGGACGCTCCTCGCGGTCCACCTTGATGTTGACGAAGAGCTCATTCATCAGCGCCGCGATCTGCGGGTCTTCGAAGCTCTCATGGGCCATGACGTGGCACCAGTGACAGGCGCTGTAGCCGACGCTCAGCAGGATGGGGCGGTCCTCGGCGCGCGCGCGCGCGAATGCCTCCTCTCCCCAGGGATACCAGTCGACGGGGTTGCCGGCGTGCTGCAGGAGGTACGGGCTGGTCTCGCGCGCGAGGCGGTTGGTCACAGCGCTGACGCTAGCAGACGGCCGGAGTACGGCCGCCAGGGCGCGCTGTCCGATCCAGGGCACGGCGCGTGATCTCGAGAAAGTCACCCACAAATTGACGGTGTCGTGTGAGAGTTCCCAGCGAGTCGACCCAGAGGAGGCCAAGCCATGACCGAGGGAATGGGCGCGTCGGCACCGGGACCGGGACCGGCGCCCACCGCTGCAGGATCGCACACGATCTTCCAGCACGTCCCACACCCGCGCATCGCCGCGCGTCGCACGCACCGGCCGGCCAAGACCACGGACGAGCAGGTGGGCCCCAACGCCAAGATCGGGGTCTTCATCACCACCGTCGTGGGCACGATGTGGGCGGCGTACATCTTCACGCTCCTGGCACTGGTGAGTTTCCCCTCAGCCATCCAGAGCGGCGACAAGATCATCATCGTCGCCTGGATCGCACAG